>NZ_JANX01000104.1 GCF_000767795.1 Inquilinus limosus MP06
GCGCCTCGAGCAGCGAGCCTCAGAATACCCCGATCATGCGGGAAGCGGCGACGCGTACCTGCGCTCGATGACGGTTTCATGTCGTCTGCCCGACATGGCGGCCGGTGCCGCCATGCGTCAGGACGGGACGGACACGCCGGCGCCGACGCCCATATAGGGACCCTTGGCCGGTTTGTCCGACCGCTCGCCGCAGGCGGCGGCGCCGACCGCCACCGCCAGCAGCAGGGCCAGGAGGCCGAGGCGCCGCATCACTCGCCCCGGGCCACGCCGACCATCGCCGGGCGCAGCAGCCGGCCCTGCAGCACATAGCCGGGCTGGACCACCTGGACGACGGTGCCGGACGGCTTGCCGGTGCCCGGCAGCTCGAACATGGCCTGGTGGAAGTTCGGGTCGAACACCTCGCCGACCGGCTCGATCCGGGTCACGCCGTGGCGCTCAAAGGCAGCCAGCAGCTGGCGCTCGGTGGCGGCGACGCCATCGACCAGGGTCTTCAGCGCCGCATCGGCCTCGACCGCCTCGGCCGGCACCGCGTCGATGGCGCGGCGCAGGTTGTCGGCGGCGTCGAGCAGCGACTTGGCGAAGCCGGAGATGGCGTATTTCGCCGTGTCCTCGCGCTCGCGCTCCGACCGGCGGCGGATGTTCTCGGTCTCCGCCAGGGCGCGCAGCGCCTGGTCCTTCAGCTTGGCGTTCTCGGCCTCGAGCGCGGCGATGCGCTCCAGCACTCCGGCCAGGGCCGCGTCGCCGCCGGGATCGGAGGCCTGCACCGCCTCAGCCGCGGTCTCGGATTCGGCGACACCCTCGACCTCGGGCCCTGCGACCCCGGTCTCCGGCTCCGTCGCGTCGGGGCGGGGCTCGGCGGACATCGTCTTGTTGTGCATCATGCTACCTGGTTCGTGGTCTCGTTGGTTCTGAGGAGACGGCCTATCATCTTCGCGGTGTAGTCCACCATCGGGATGATGCGCGCATAGTTCAGCCGGGTCGGTCCGATCACGCCGACGGCGCCGACCACGCGCTGGTCGCCCCCCTTGTACGGGGCGATGATCATCGAGCAGCCGGTATGGCTGAACAGCCCGTTCTCGGCGCCGATGAAGATCTGCACGCCCTCGGCGGCGTTGGCCGCGTCGAGCATCTTCAACAGCGCCTCCTTGGTCTCCAGCGCCTGGAACAGGCCGCGGATGCGCTCCAGATCCTCCAGCGCCGTGACGTCGTTGAGCAGGCGCGACTGGCCCTTGACGATCAGCGTGCCGCCCCCGCCGCCGCTCCAGGTGGCGAGGCCGGCCGCGACCACCTTGGCCGCGAGGCTGTCGAGCTGGCTCTTCTGCGCCTCGATCTCGCCCAGCACCTCAGCCCGGGCCTCGCCGATGGTGCGGCCGACGATGCGGGCGTTGAGGTAGTTGGTGACATGGACGAAGGTCGAGGCCGGCAGGCCCAGCGGCACCTCCAGCACCCGGTTCTCGACCATGCCGTCCTCGGTCACCAGCACCACCAGGGCGCGGCCGGGCGACAGGTTGACGAACTCGATATGCTTCAGCGGCCGGTCGGTCTTCGGCGCCAGCACCAGCCCGGCGCAAGCCGACAGGCCGGAGAGGGCGGAGGTCGCCTCCTCCAGCATCTCCGACACGCCGCGCCCGGCCTGGGCGCACAGCGCCTCGATCGAGGCGCGCTCGCTCTCGCCGACATCGCCGAGCTGCATCAGCCCGTGCACGAACAGGCGCAGGCCCGCATCGGTCGGCAGCCGCCCGGCCGAGGTGTGCGGGGCGTAGAGCAGCCCGGCATCCTCGAGGTCGGACATGACGTTGCGGATCGTCGCCGGCGACAGCGACATGCCGAGCCGGCGCGACAGCGTGCGGCTGCCCACCGGTTCGCCCGACTGGACATAGGCGTCGACGATCAGGCGGAAGATCTCCCGCGAGCGCTCGTCGAGGTCCCGGAACGCCTGGCCGCCGGATCGGCTGGAAAGTTCGTTCAGCATGCTCATGGCCGTCGCCACGCTATGTAGGCACCGTTCCACCCGAATCAACGATCCCGGGCTTTACGGGCAGGACCGCCGAGGATAGCGTGCGCGTCCTTCGCCGAGAACAGAAAGCGACCCCATGCGACCGTCCGGACGCGCCTTCGACGCCCTGCGCGCCATCAGCCTCGAAACCGACGTCAACAAATACGCCGAGGGCTCGTGCCTGGTGAAGTTCGGCGACACCCATGTGCTGTGCACCGCCTCGGTCGACGAGCGGGTGCCGTCCTGGCTGAAGAACGGCGGCAAGGGCTGGGTCACGGCGGAATACGGCATGCTGCCCCGCGCCACCGACCAGCGCACCGACCGCGAGGCCGCGCGGGGCAAGCAGACCGGGCGGACGCAGGAGATCCAGCGCCTGATCGGCCGGTCGCTGCGTGCCGTCACCGACCTGAAGGCGCTGGGCGAGGTCCAGGTCAAGGTCGATTGCGACGTGCTGCAGGCCGATGGCGGCACCCGCACGGCGGCGATCACCGGCGGCTATGTCGCCCTGGTGCTGGCGCTGCGCCATCTGGTGCAGATCCGCAAGATCAAGGCGCTGCCGCTGATCGACAGCGTCGCCGCGATCTCCTGCGGCCTGCACCAGGGCCAGGCGGTGCTGGACCTGGACTATGCCGAGGATTCGAGCGCCCAGGCCGACGCCAACTTCGTCATCACCGGCAAGGGCGGGCTGGTCGAGGTGCAGGCGACGGCCGAGCAGACCCCGTTCACCCGCGCCGAGTTCGAGGCGCTGCTGGCCCTGGCCGAGCAGGGCACGGCCGAGCTGGCGGCGATCCAGAAGGCGGCGCTGGGCGAGGGCTGAGGCGGATCGTTTCAGAGCACCCTGCTGCTCTATAGATCGTCATGGAGAGGCGTGCCGGCGCTTGAGCCGGGAGAGCGACCATGAAATCCTGCCGGCCCGCGGGCGGGAGGGCTGCATGGGCGTGTTCTCGATCTGGCACTGGGTGATCATCTCCCTGTTCCTGGGGATCAGCGCCCCCGTCCCCGGAGTCCCAGAGGCGATCTCGAATGCGCTCTCGGCGCTCCGCAGCCTGTCCGCCCTGCCGCCGGCCGAGAAGCTGATCGACTACGCGCCCGAGGCCGGCGGCCCGGTGCTGTACCGGCTGCCGGGCAATATCTGCTTCCTGCGGACCGGCCAGAAGAAGATCCAGGTCAATTGGATCCGGCGGGACGATCGGGGCCGGATCGAGATCATCGTCTCGGCTCCCGCGCTCGGCTCCGCCGGACACCGCTTCGACCCCGCCGAGGGGACGGCGCAGCTTGACCTCTCGGGCCAGGCCGTCACGGTGCCGGTCTCGTCGCCCGGCTTCCCGACCTGGCGCTTCACGCTGGAGGAGACGCCGGCGCTGCAGGAAGCGCTCGATGCCGACGAGGCGACGCTGCGCTTCACCGCCATCCGCGGCGGCAAGCCGGTGCCGGAGGAGACCCTGACCATCGCGGCCGGCAATCTCTGGCAGGCCATCCAGGGCCTGGAGTCCTGCGCCGCCGGCGCCGAGCTGCCGGGCGTGGTCGGCCCCTGAGGGTGCGGCCGGGGCGCCGCGGGCGGATGAAGGGGGCGGAGATGAGGCGAGGTTTCGCCGGGATCGCGGCGGCGCTGCTTCTGGTGCTGCCGCCCATGGGCGCCGGGCGTGCCGAGGACGACGCCGCGCTGCGCGCCGAGCTGCTGATGTCGATGCGCCAGCGCTACAGCGACGCCGGCCCAGGCGCGCCGACTCTGCTCGACCTTCTGTCCGACCGCTTCCCCGCCGATCTGGACGCACTGATGGACACTGTCGTCGCCGCCCACAAGGCGCGGCGGCCGCCGGACGAGGTGGAGGCCGCTGCGGCCCGGACCTTCGTCGCGATCCAGACCCGGGACGGAGACAGGATCCTGTCGGCACCGGATGCCGACCTGATGGCCGTCGTCGAGGCCCATGCCGGCATCGTCCGCATGCTGCATGACGCCGATCCGGCGCTGTGCAAGGCCCTGGTGGAGCAAGGCGCGGCGATAGTGCCGCCACCCCCCGCGATCGGCCGTCTGTACATCACGCGGCTGCGCCACATCCTGACCGCGATCGCCGATGGGCGGGATCGGCCGGTTCCTGCGCGCACCATGCAGGGCCGCGATTATCTCGACTTCGCGCTGGAAGCTCGGCGCCGGGGAGCCGTCCCCGACCCCACCACATGGGCGATAGCGATAACGGAGGGGGCGTTGAGCAGAGCGGATCCCGTCCAGATCTGCCTGATGCTCGAATCCTATTACGACATGGCGCTTGCCATCGACGGAGGGCTCGGCGAGCGCATCCGGGCCGCCCTGGCGCAGGAGCTGCTGGTCACCGATATCGACTCCTACCGGTCCGCCCCAGCGCCATAGACGGCGGCGGCCGCCTCGACCCGGTGCCTGAGGCCGGAGCGCAGGCCGAGGGCGAAGGCGGTCTCGGCCATCAGGAACATCGGGCCGATCAGCAGCTGGAACAGGTTCGACAGGAAGGCCGGCCGCTTGCCCTCATAGGCATGGCCGACCAGCTGCAGCGCCCAGCCGCCGACGAACAGCGCGCCGGCGACGACCCAGGTGACCCAGCCCGAGCCGTCGGCAACGACCGCATGGGCGACGATCAGCCCCGGGATCACCACCACCGCCATGGCGAGGCCGAGCCCGAGGTCGAGCGCGATCCAGAGCAGCCAGACCAGGAGCGCGACGAGGTCGGCCAGCGTCGCCGGCCAGCCGCCGATGCTGCCGAGCGGAACGGTGGCCAAGGCCACCAGCACCGCCAGGATGATCGCCGGGATGCCGAAGAAATGGGTCAGCCGGTTGCGGCCGTCGCGGTGGAAGCTGGTGTACATCGCCATCTGGCGATCGAAGAGATCGGAAGCCATGCGCGATCCTCCCCGCGAGGAGAATAAACCCAGCCGGGGAGGAGCGCGTCAAAAAACCGTCCTCACCCCGGCCGCATTCAACGCGGCGTCAGCGTCAATTCGACGGCTCTCCAGAAGCGATACGCATCGGCATCGCCGCGCGCCAGTGCTTCCTTGGCCAATCGCGCGGCATAAAGCCGGTCCCATGGGTGCCCATGGGTCACGGCCAACTCATAAGCCATCCGGCCGACCTCGACATAGTCGACCGGCTCCACCGCCTCAGTCCTGCAGCGCCAGCAGCAGGCTCGACGTGTCGACCCGGCCGCCGGCCTTGGCCTGGACGGCGGAGTAGAACTGGTCGACCAGCGCCGTCACCGGCAGCCGGGCGCCGTTGGTCTTGGCCTCCTGGAAGCAGATGCCCAGGTCCTTGCGCATCCAGTCGATGGCGAAGCCGAAATCGAACTTGTTCTGCAGCATGGTGCGGCCGCGATTCTCCATCTGCCAGCTCTGGGCCGCGCCCTTGGAGATCACGTCGAGCACCAGGTTGCCGTCCAGCCCCGCCTTCTGGGCGAAGTTCAGCCCCTCGGCCAGGGCCTGGACCAGCCCGGCGATGCAGATCTGGTTGACCATCTTGGTCAGCTGGCCGGACCCGGCCGGGCCCATCAGCGTGCAGGCGCGGGCATAGCTGTCGATCACCGGCTTGGCGATGGCGAAGACCGCGTCGCGACCGCCGCACATCACCGTCAGCACGCCGTTCTCCGCGCCCGCCTGGCCGCCCGAGACCGGCGCGTCGAGGAAGCCGAAGCCCAGCCGGTCGGCCTCGGCCTCCAGCTCGCGGGCGATGTCGGCCGACGCCGTGGTGTGGTCGACCAGGATGGCGCTGCCGGACATGCCGGCGAAGGCGCCGTCCGGCCCCTGGACCACCGAGCGGATGTCGTCGTCATTGCCGACGCACATGAACACGATCGCGGCGTCCTTCGCCGCCTCGGCCGGGGTCGGCGCCCAGGCCCCGCCATGGCGCTCCGCCCAGGCCTCGGCCTTCGCCGCGGTGCGGTTGAAGACGGTGACCTCGTGCCCCGCCTTGACCAGATGCCCCGCCATCGGCGCGCCCATCACGCCCATGCCCAGGAATGCGACCTTCATCGTCCTCGCCCCTCACCGCCATGCGTTGGAGGCGACACAGTGCACCAACCGCCGCCTTTGATTCCAGCCTCCGGCGCGCGTATCTGATGCCCATCATGACGAACGCCGCCTCCCCCGCCCGCCGCTTCGCCGGCGACCACCTGGTCATCGCCAGCCACAACAAGGGCAAGATCCCCGAGATCGCCGCTCTGCTGGAAGGCCGCGTGCCGCGCCTGACCTCGGCCGCCGAGCACGGCGTGCCGGAGCCGGAGGAGACCGGCGACAGCTTCATCGCCAATGCCGAGCTGAAGGCCCGCTTCGTCGCCGAAGCCACCGGCCTGCCGTCGCTGGCGGACGACAGCGGAGTCTCCGTCACCGGCCTGGGCGGCGATCCCGGCATCTATTCCGCCCGCTGGGCCGAGAAGCCGGATGGGTCCGGCCGCGACTTCGCCTATGCCATGGAGCAGGTGCGGCTGAAGCTGGGCGACAACCCGGACCGCAGCGCCCGCTTCGTCTGCGCCCTGTCGCTGTGCTGGCCGGACGGCCATTGCGAGACGGTCGAGGGCGAGATCCGCGGGCAACTGGTCTGGCCCGCTCGCGGGACCAAGGGCTTCGGCTATGACCCGATCTTCGTGCCGGACGGCCACGACCGCACCTTCGGCGAGATGGAATCGGCCGAGAAGCACGCCATGAGCCACCGCGCCGATGCCTTCCGCAAGCTGGTGGCGCGCTGCTTCGAGGGGTGATGAACAGCACAGCATCTCACCCCCCGATCCATTTGAGTCCCCCCTCCCCTCGCGGGAGGGGGGCAGGGGGAGGGGGTTGTCGAAGCACAGCGCCGTCGGTCGGTCGAGCCCCCCGACCTGATCGAATTCTCATCCGGCCGAGCCGAGGCCTGCGGCGAGAGCCCCCTACCCTCCTCCCGCAAGGGGAGGGGGGACAAGAAAAGGGGTGTCGCCCATGACCGCCCCCGGCTTCGCCCTCTACGTCCATTGGCCGTTCTGCCGGTCGAAATGCCCGTATTGCGACTTCAACTCGCATGTCCGGGAGCAGGTGGAGCATGAGCGCTGGCGCCGGGCGCTGGTGGCCGAGCTGGACCATTTCGCCGACCTGACCCCGGGCCGGACGCTGACTTCGATCTTCTTCGGCGGCGGTACCCCGTCGCTGATGCAGCCGGCCACCGCCGCCGCGGTGATCGACAGGGCGGCCGAGCGCTGGGGCCTGGCGCCCGATGTCGAGATCACGCTGGAGGCGAACCCGACCTCGGTCGAATCGCATCTCTTCGCCGGCTTCCGCGCCGCCGGGGTGAACCGGGTGTCGCTCGGCGTCCAGGCGCTGGACGAGGCGTCGCTGCGCTTCCTCGGCCGCAACCATTCGGCGGAGGAGGCGCTGGCCGCCGTCGGCCTGGCCGCCCGGCATTTCGACCGTTTCTCCTTCGACCTGATCTACGCCCGGCCGGGCCAGACCGTGGCCGGCTGGACGGCGGAACTGCGCCGGGCGCTGGATCATGCGGTCGGCCACATCTCGGCCTATCAGCTCACCATCGAGCAGGGCACCCGCTTCCACACGCTCTATTCTCGCGGCGAGCTGGTGCTGCCGGACGAGGACACCCAGGCCGCGCTGTACGAGGCGACAGCCGAGGTGCTGGGCGCCGCCGGCCTGCCCGGCTACGAGATCTCGAACCACGCCAGGCCGGGCGAGGAATCGCGGCACAACCTGACCTATTGGCGCTATGGCGACTATGTCGGCATCGGGCCGGGGGCGCATGGAAGGCTGACGCTGAACGACGGGAAGTGGGGCACCCGCACCCACCGCGCGCCGGAGGTGTGGCTGGAGCGGGTCGAGGCCGCCGGCCATGCCGAGCATGAGCGCGAGGCGGTGCCGCCCGAGAGCCGGCGCGACGAGATGCTGATGATGGGGCTGCGCCTGGCAGAGGGCGTGCCGAAGTCCCGCATCGCCGACGAATCCGGCCTGCCCTTCGACCGGGCGATCGACCGCCGCCGGCTGGACCGGCTGGTGGCCGGCGGCTTCCTGGCCGAGGACGCGGCCCGCCTGACCGCCACCCCCGCCGGCCGCCAGCGCCTGGACGCGGTGCTGGCAGCGCTGCTGGGGTAAGGCCCCTCAGCGCTGCTTCGTCACCATGATGTGGGTGGCTTTCGGGCTACTGACGCGCTCGCCGACGGCATAGCCGAGGGCGGCGAGGTCGAGCCCGGCGAACAGGTTCTCGCCGCTGCCCAGCAGAACCGGTGCCTGGGCCAGGTGCATCTCGTCGATCAGGCCCCTGGCCAGGTACTGCCGCACCGTGGCGACGCCGCCGCCGACCCGCACATCCTTGCCTCCCGCGGCCTCCCGCGCCTGGCGCAGCGCCGAATCGATGCCGTCGGTGACGAAGTGGAAGACGGTGCCGCCGTTCATCTCGATCGACGGCCGGGCATGGTGGGTCAGGACGAAGACCGGCACGTGATAGGGCGGGGTGTCGCCCCACCAGCCCTTCCAGCTGTCGTCGGGCCAGGGGCCGCGCACCGGCCCGAACATGTTCCGGCCCAGGATCCAGGCGCCGAGATTCTCGAAGCTGCGGGCGGCGAAATCCTCGTCGATGCCGGTCTCGCCATCCTCCTTGCCAAACACCATCCTCTGCATGGTGCGGGTCGGAAAGGCCCATTGCGGCAGCACCATGCCGCCCTTGCCGAACGGGTTCTCGAGACTCTGCTCCGGCGCGGCGCCGTAGCCGTCGAGCGATATGGAGAAGGCGCGGACGACGAGCTTGGACATGGCGGCGTTCCTCCAGATGATCGCGCTTTCCGATTTCGTATAGCAATCAGTTAACCGATCAGTAAACACAATCACACGGTCACGCCCTGTCCGCATGCCGTCGCCGGAGCTATTCTTTCAGCGGGCTCACCCGGGAGGCAGCATCATGGCGTCGGTCCGGTACATCGTTCGCGACGTGGATCAGGCGGTCGCGTTCTATACGGAGAACCTGGGGTTCCGGCTGCAGCAGCAGTTCGGACCGAACATGGCGATCCTCGAGCGGGACGGGCTGACCCTGTGGGCCGCCGGTCCCGGCGCATCGGCCAGCCGGCCGATGCCGGACGGAAGCAGGCCGGAGCCCGGCGGCTGGAACCGATTCGTGCTCCAGGTCGACGACCTGCCGGCCCTGGTCGCCGATCTGCGCGGCCGCGGCGTGCGGTTCCGCAACGACATCGTCACCGGCCCCGGCGGCCGGCAGATCCTGTGCGAGGACCCGTCCGGCAACGTGGTCGAGCTGTTCCAGCCGGCCTGAGCAGGTGCCCGACCGGGTGGACAATCCGCCCTCCGGCGCGGCATGGTCGCGCTCTGTTCCGCCGGAGGCCCGCCCATGTCGACCACGCCCAAGACCTATTACCTGATCGACGGCTCGGGCTACATCTTCCGCGCCTTCCATGCCCTGCCGATGATGATGCGCAAGTCGGACGGGCTGCCGGTGAACGCCGTCTACGGCTTCACCAACATGCTGATCCGCCTCCTGGCCGATCTCGACGCCGACCACCTGGCGGTGATCTACGACAAGTCGGAGCGCAGCTTCCGCAAGGAGATCTACCCCGCCTACAAGGCGCAGCGGCCGGACCCGCCGGAGGAGCTGATCCCGCAGTTCCCGCTGATCCGCGCCACCAGCGAGGCCTTCAACCTGCCGGGAATCGAGATCGAGGGCTTCGAGGCCGACGACATCATCGCCACCTATTGCCGGATGGCGCGGGAGGAAGGGTCGCGCGCCGTCATCGTCTCCTCCGACAAGGACATGATGCAGCTGGTCGGCGACGGCGTGACCATGCTGGACCCGATCAAGAACAAGCCGATCGACGCCGCCGAGGTGATGGAGAAGTTCGGCGTGGCGCCGGACCGGGTGATCGACGTGCAGGCCCTGGCCGGCGACAGCGTCGACAACGTGCCGGGCGTGCCCGGCATCGGCATCAAGACCGCGGCGCAGCTGATCACCGAATACGGCGACCTCGATGCGCTGCTGGCCCGGGCCGGCGAGATCAAGCAGCCGAAGCGGCGCGAATCCCTGATCCAGTACGCCGAGCAGGCGCGGATCAGCCGCGAGCTGGTGAAGCTGCGCAGCGACGCGCCGGTGCCGTTCGGGCTGGACGGCATCGTCGCCCGGCCGCCGAACCGGCAGCAGCTGGTGCGGTTCCTGGAGGAGATGGAGTTCCGCTCGACAATCACCCGGGTCGAGGCCGCCTTCGACAAGCTGGGCACCACCGGCGACGAGCCGGACCTGGCCGCCCCGGGCAAGCCGGAGGCGATCGCCCAGGACTACCAGCTGGTGCAGGACGTCGACGCGCTGCAGCGCTGGGCCGACGCGGCGGTCGAGGCCGGGGTGCTGGCGATCGACACCGAGACCAACTCGCTGGACGCCGAGGCGGCGATGCTGTGCGGCATCTCCCTGGCCGTGGCGCCCGGCCGCGCCTGCTACATCCCGATCGCCCATGTGCCGCCGGAGGGTGACGGGCTGAACTTCGGCGGCCAGACGCTGCAGCAGATCCCGCTGGCCGAGATCCGCCGCATCCTGGGGCCGGTGCTGGTCGACCCGTCGGTGCTGAAGGTCGGGCACAACCTGAAATACGACGCCCATGTGCTGGGCCGGCCCGATGTCGGCCTGCCGATCACGCCGTGGGACGACACCATGCTGATCTCCTATGTGCTCGACGGCGGGGCGCACGGCCACGGCATGGACGAGCTGTCGGAGCTGCATCTGCAGCACCGCACCATCCCCTATTCCTCGGTCTGCGGCACCGGCAAGAACGCCATCACCTTCGACCGCGTGCCGCTGGACAAGGCCCTGGCCTATGCCGCCGAGGACGCCGACATCACCCTGCGGCTGCACATGCTGCTGAAGCCGCGGCTGGTGGGCGAGCGGATGGCGACGGTCTACGAGACCATCGAGCGGCCGCTGGTCGGTGTGATCTCGGACATGGAGATGGCGGGGATCAAGGTCGACCGCGCCGCCCTGGCCCGGCTGTCGCTGGAGTTCGCCGAGCGTATGGCGGCGCTGGAATCGGAGATCCATGTCTCGGCCCAGGGCCCGTTCAACGTCGGCAGCCCGAAGCAGCTGGGCGAGGTGCTGTTCGAGCGCCTCGGCATCCCCGGCGGCAAGAAGAGCAGCAAGACCGGCGCCTATTCGACCGATTCGAGCGTGCTGGAGCAGCTGGCCGCGCAGGGCCACACGATCGCGAACCAGATCTTGGAATGGCGCCAGCTGGCCAAGCTGAAGGGCACCTACACCGACGCGCTGCAGGCCCAGATCAACGAGAGAACCGGGCGCGTCCACACCTCCTTCTCGCTGGCCGCGACCAACACCGGGCGGCTGTCCTCGAACGAGCCGAACCTGCAGAACATCCCGATCCGCACCGAGGAGGGGCGCAAGATCCGCTACGCCTTCGTGGCGGAGCCGGGCCACAAGCTCGTCTCGGTCGACTACAGCCAGATCGAGCTGCGGCTGGTGGCGCAGATCGCCGATGTGGCACTGCTGAAGCAGGCCTTCCTCGACGGCACCGACATCCATGCCATGACCGCGAGCCAGGTGTTCAACGTGCCGCTGGCGGAGATGACGCCGGAGACGCGACGCAAGGCCAAGGCGATCAACTTCGGCATCATCTACGGCATCTCGGGCTTCGGCCTGGCGGCGCAGCTGGGTATCCCGCAGGGCGAGGCCACGGCCTTCATCCGCGCCTATCTCGACCGGCTGCCGGAGTTGAAGGCCTGGATGGACGAGACCAAGCGGACGGCGCGCGAGCGCGGCTGGGTCGAGACCCTGTTCGGCCGAAAGTGCCACGTGCCCGGGATCAAGGACCCGAACCCGGCCCGCCGCGCCTTCGCCGAGCGCCAGGCCATCAACGCCCCGATCCAGGGCACCGCGGCCGACATCATCAAGCGCGCCATGGGCAAGCTGCCGCATGCGCTGGCGGACGCCGGTCTGAAGGCGCGGATGCTGCTGCAGGTGCACGACGAACTGCTGTTCGAGGCGCCGGAGGCGGAGGCCCAGCGCACCGCCGAGCTGGCGCAGGCGGTGATGCAGGCGGCGGCGACGCTGGAGGTGCCGCTGGTCGCGGAGGCCGGCATCGGCCACAGCTGGGCCGAGGCCCATTGATCCGCTCGCCATTACCGCCTCATCGTCATCGCGAGGAGCGAAGCGACGTGGCGATCCAGGGGGCGGTGCCGCTGGATCGCCACGCCCCTGCGGGGCTCGCGATGACAGATCTCTTTGCGCAAACCGCTCTATCCGAATGATGGCCATCTCACCTTCACCGCGCGAATGAGGAGCAGCCCCATGGCCGAGACCATCGACTTCGCCGGCAAGGCGGTGTTCGTCGCCGGCGGCACCAGCGGCATCAACCTCGGCATCGCGCTGGGCTTCGCCCGGGCCGGGGCACGGGTGGCGGTGATGAGCCGCAGCGCCGAGAAGGTCGACGCGGCCGTGGCGCGGCTGCGCGAAGCCGGCGCCGAGGCCATGGGCGCCGCCGCCGATGTGCGCGACTACGCCGCCACCGAGGCGGCGCTGCAGGCAGCGCACGACGCGTATGGCGACTTCGACGTGCTGGTCTCGGGCGCGGCGGGGAACTTCCCGGCCCCGGCGCTGGGCATGTCGGCGAACGGCTTCAAGTCGGTGGTCGACATCGACCTGCTGGGCAGCTTCCACGTGCTGCGCGCCGCCCATCCCTTCCTGCGCAAGCCGGGGGCGTCGGTGATCAACATCTCCGCCCCGCAGGCCGAGGCGCCGATGGCGATGCAGGCCCATGTCTGCGCCGCCAAGGCCGGCGTCGACATGCTGACCCGCGTGCTGGCGATGGAGTGGGGCCGCGACGGCATCCGCATCAACTCCGTCATCCCCGGCCCGATCGACGGGACCGAGGGCATGGCCCGGCTGGCGCCGACGCCGCAGGCCCGCGCCCTGGTCCAGCGCAGCGTGCCGCTGGGCCGGATGGGCATGGCGGAGGACGTGGCCGCCGCCTGCCGCCTGCTGTCCTCTCCCCTCGCCGCCTTCATCACCGGCGCGGTGCTGCCGGTGGACGGCGGCTGGTCCCTGGGCGGCGCCGCGGCCTCGATGAGCGTGATCGCCGAGCAGGCGATGGCGGCCAAGGCGAAGGCATAGGCCGTGCCGATCTGGTCGGCGATCGCCGCAGCCCTCCTGCTGGTCCTGGCGGCGCGGGCCGAGGCGGCCGACATCGCGATCACGCTGGACGACCTGCCCTATGCGATGCCGGCGCGGGTTGATCCGACGCAGGGGCTGGACATCGTCGAACGCATCAACCGCACCCTCGCGGCCTATGATGTGACGGCGATGGGCTTCGCCATCGGGGAGAAGGTGAGCCCGGAGGCGCTGCCAGCCCTGGAGGCCTTCGCCGCGGCCGGGCACACGGTCGCCAACCACAGCTGGTCGCATCCGGACTACGACAAGATCACGGCCGCGGAGTTCGGCAGCGAGGTCGAACGGGCGGATACCGCCCTGGCGCCCTGGATGGCCGGAGGGAAGTTCTTCCGCTTCCCATTCCTGCATTCCGGTGCGACCGCGGAGAAGCGCATCGCGGCGGCCGAGATCCTGGTGGCGCTGGGCTATCGCGACGTGCCTGTGTCGATCGACGATGACGACTTCCGGTACAACAGCGACTACATGGCCGCCCTGGCGGCGGGCGATGCCGAGGGGGCGCAGCGGATCGCCGCCGGGTACCTGGCGCATATGAAGGCCCAGACGGAGCATTTCCAGGCGATGGCGCGGCAGCGGCTGGGGCGGGACGTGAAGCACATCCTGCTGCTGCACATGAACCGGATCAACGCCGACCACCTGGGCACGCTGCTGGCCTGGTATCGGGCGGAGGGCTGGACCTTCATCACGGCGCAGGAGGCGCTGGCCGACCCCGTCTATGGCATGGCGAGCCGCTACGACGGGCCGAAGGGCCTGTCGCAGATCGAGCGCGTGACATGGCAGCCCTAGCATCGCGGAATACCCTTCCCTGACACCCGCGGCCGTGGAAGCATGGCCGCTTCGGTTCGGAGGAGGATCGCCATGACCATCGAGGTCTATCTCGCCTATATCGCCGCCTGCATCTTGGTCGCGATCATCCCGGGGCCGTCGGTGACGCTGATCATCGCCAACAGCCTGACCCACGGCACCCGCGCCGGGCTGCTCAACATCCTCGGCGGGCAGCTCGGCCTCGTCGTCATGCTCGGCGTGCTGGTGGTCGGCCTGGCCGCGGTGGTCGAGGCGATGGGCCACTGGTTCGACTGGCTGCGCCTGGCCGGCGCCGCATATCTGGTCTGGATCGGCTGGAAGCTCTTGCGCGCGCCGGACACGCTGGCGGATCCCGGCAGCCTGCGCCCGCCGCGCGGCGGCTTCGTGCTGCAGGGGCTTCTGGTGGCGCTGAGCAACCCGAAGATGCTGCTGTTCTTCGGCGCCTTCATCCCCCAGTTCGTCCAGCCCGGCACCGACCAGTCCAGCCAGGTGCTGCTGCTGGGCGTCACCGCGCTGATCGTCGCCGCGCTGTCCGACGGGCTGTACGCCCTGGCGACCGGCCGGGCCGGCAGCGCCCTGTCGCGTCGCCATGTGCGGCTGGTCTCGCGCACCGGCGGCGTGTGCCTGATCGGCGGCGGGGTGTGGCTGGCCTTCACCCGGGCGCGGTAGCGGTTCACGATCCCTTCCCCGCGATCAGGCATGCCGCCTCCTGCCCCCCGCCGAGGTCGACCGGCGGCGGGTCCTCGATCGCGCAGCGATCGAAGGCCAGCGGGCAGCGGGTGCGGAAGCGGCAGCCGGAGGGCGGCCGGCGCGGGCTGGGCGGGTCACCCTGCAGCAGGATGCGCCGCTCCCCC
>NZ_JANX01000105.1 GCF_000767795.1 Inquilinus limosus MP06
GCCGGCGACGCGGTGCAGCCGGCCGAGCGCCAGCCCGCCGCGCGGCAGGCGGTCATCGATCGGGGGCAAGGCGAGCGACAGGACTCCCGGATCCTCGACAGCGGATCCGAGCCGGTTCAGGCGCTCGCGCAGGGCGGCGAGGGCGGACATGGCGGGGCATGATGTTCCGTATTTGTTCCAATATGAATCCACCACGCCGCCCGAGAGTCAAGCCGACTCGGGACTCAGGCCGGGAACGGGCTGGCTGCCGGCGCCGGTCAGGCGGGGCGGGAATCGGGCAGGAACAGCCGGACCGGCCGGATCTCGTAGCCGCCGATGCCGGGATTGGCCTGTTCCAGCTCCTTCGCGATCGCCACCGCCTCGTCCTGCGAGTCGCAGTCGACCATATAGAAGCCGAGCATCTGCTCCTTGGTCTCGGCATAGGGGCCGTCGACCACCAGCGGCGGCTGGTGCCCCTTCATCAGCGTGGTGGCGGTGCTGGTGAAGCCCAGCCGCGCGGCGGGCCCGAGCTTGCCCTCCGCCGCCAGCCGCCTGTGGACGACGTCGAGCCGGGCCATGACCGCGTCGTCCTCCGCCTGCGTCCAGGCGGCGAGGACCTCTTCCGAATTATAGCAGAGAATGGCGTAGAGCATCCGGGCCTCCCCTCCCAGTCCGGGCGGGGAGTATGCCTCAACCGCGCAAAAACCCTAAGCCTGCCCTCTGGCCGGCGCGGTCAGGGCGCCGGCTGCACCACCACGGCTCCGGGGGCGACGGTCACGGCCGTGCCGTTGGCCGCCGGCAGATAGGCGCTGGTCATGACGTCGACCTTGTCGGCGCGCACCGTCTCCAGCGTCTGGCACAGCGACCATTTCGCGGTCGGGCCGGAGATGGTGACGCGGTCGCCGATCCGCACCGGGACGGGCTTGCCCTGGATCGCCACCTCGCTGCCGTCGTCGCGGCGCAGCACGGTGCAGGGCCGGCCGACCTGGAGCGTGCCGGTGTAGACGACGCCGACATCGGGATGCCACTCGGTCGACACCTTCGGGAAGTCGTAGGGCGGGATCTGCGCCGACTGCTGGCTGGCGGTCTGGCAGGCGCCCAGCAGGGTCGCCGCGGCGAGCGCGATGAAGAGGGTCGGCGAGGGGCGGAAGTGGGTCGTCAACACGCGCTCTCTTTCTCGTTCGGGCGACCGGAGTCTTTTTATTCCAATACAGTCGAAGCGGGGCCGGCGTCCAGCCGGCGATCAAAGCGAAGCCCGGGAAACCGTGCTTCGCATCAATCGAACCCGATTGCGGCTATTTATGGATCGAGATGTCGCGGCACCGGTTTTCCGGGCGGGCGGGACCTGGGGGTCGCCTCGGAACCGTCACGGTTCGGCGGTTTCCTTTTACAGAAGTTGATTGTATGCCCTTGGGGCCCTGATGCGGCCCACCGTTCGGGCCGCACGCTCTTTGGAGTCTGCAGGATGTCAAAGGCCGACCAGCACAAGGCCGAAATCGTCGATGGTGTCGTGGCCCTGGCCAAGCAGCGGCTCGACCCGGCGAAGGGAGGAATGGCCGAGCGGTTCATCCGCCTGTACTTCCGCAACGTGCCGCCGCACGACGTGCTGCGCGAGGGCGGGGACACACTCTACAGCGTCGCCCTGGGCCTGCTGCAGTTCGGTGGCGAGCGCCGCAAGGGCGAGGTCAAGATCCGGATCTTCAATCCGGTCTATGACGATTACGGCTGGCGCAGCCCGCACACCGTGGTCGAGATCATCAACGACGACATGCCGTTCCTGGTCGATTCGGTGACCGCGGCGCTGTCCGAGCTCGGCCTGACCGTGCATCTGGTCGTGCACCCGATCCTGGCGGTCACCCGCGACGCCCAGGGAAGGCTGACCGACGTGCAGGACCCGGCCGCGGCGCCGGAGGGCGCGCCGGCCGAGAGCTTCATGCACCTGCAGATCGACGAGCGCACCGACAAGGCGACGCTGGACCGGATCGCGGCGACGCTGCGCGCGGTGCTGGCCGATGTCCGCGCCGCGGTCGAGGACTGGGGCGCGATGCGGCAGAAGATCCGCACCGTGCTGGAGGAGCTGGACCACAAGGCGCTGCCGGTCGACCCCGGCGAGACGCGCGAGATCATCGCCTTCCTGGAATGGCTCGAGGACGACCACTTCACCTTCCTCGGCTACCGCCGCTACGACTTCGCCCGCAGCGACGAGGGGCTGGAGATCGAGATCGTGCCGGACAGCGGCCTGGGCATCCTGCGCCAGGCCGAGGTCTCGGTGTTCGACGGCGCCCGCCGCTACGACCGGATGTCGGAAGAGGCGCAGTCGATGCTGCGCAGCACGGCGCCGCTGACCGTCACCAAGGCCAGCCTGAAGGCGACCGTGCACCGGCCGGTGCATCTCGACGTCTTCACCATCAAGATCTTCGACGAGGCCGGCGAGGTGGTGGGCGACCACCTGTTCGTCGGCCTGTTCACCTCGGTCGCCTACAGCCGCAGCGCCCGCGACATCCCCTATCTGCGCACCAAGGTCAGCCGCACCCTGGCGCGCGCCGGGATGGACCCGCGCAGCCATGACGGCAAGGCGCTGGGCCACATCCTCGACACCTATCCGCGCGACGAGCTGTTCCAGATCTCCGACGACCAGCTGCTCGACATCGGCATGGGCGTGCTGCACTTGCAGGAGCGCCAGCGGACGGCGCTGTTCGTGCGCCGCGACCCGTTCGGGCGCTTCGTCTCCTGCCTCGTCTACGTGCCGCGCGACCGCTACAACACCGACCTGCGCCACCGCATCCAGAAGATCCTGCAGAAGGCCTATGGCGGCGCGGTCACGGCCTTCACCACCCAGATGACCGAAGGGGCGCATGCCCGCGTCCACTTCCTGATCAAGACCGAGCCCGGCCAGGGCACGGACGAGCCGGTCGACGTGATCGAGGAGAAGCTGGTCGAGGCCGGGCGCAGCTGGTCCGACCTGCTGCAGTCGGCCCTGGTCGAGAAGAAGGGCGAGGAGCAGGGGCTGATCCTGCTGCGCCGCTATGCCGAGGCCTTCCCCGCCGGCTACCGCGAGGAGACGACGCCGGCGGCCGCCATCGTCGACATCGAGCGGATCGAGGAGATCGACGAGGCCGGCGAGATCGGGCTGCACCTGTTCCGCCCGATCGAGGCGGCGCCGAACGAGCTGCGCTTCAAGCTGTACCATCGCGGCACGCCGGTGCCGCTGTCCGACGTGCTGCCGATGCTGGAGCATCTCGGTTTCAAGGTGGTGTCGGAGTTCCCGACCGAGGTCGCGCTGGCGGGCCAGTCGCCGGTCTGGATCCATGACTTCGAGATGCGCAGCCGTAGCGGCGACGCGATCGACCTGAATCGCCTGAAGGCCGTGTTCCAGACCGCCTTCGAGCGGATCTGGACCGGCGACATGGAGGATGACCGGCTGAACCGGCTGGTGCTGGCCGGCGGCCTCGACTGGCGCTCGGTGACGCTCTTGCGCGCCTACGCCAAGTTCCTGCGCCAGGCCCGCTTCGCCTTCAGCCAGGAGACGATCGAGGACACGCTGGTCGCGCATCCGGAGATCACCCGCGCCATCGTTCGCATGTTCACCATCCGCTTCGACCCGGAGCTGACGGGCGATCGCGAGGTGGCGATCCGCGGCATGCTGGTCGAGATCGAGCATGCACTGGACGCGGTGACCAACCTGGACGAGGACCGCATCCTCCGCCGCTACCTGAACCTGGTGCGGTCGACCCTGCGGACGAACTACTTCCAGACCGACGACCAGGGCCGGCCGAAGCCGTACCTGTCGCTGAAGCTGGAGAGCCCGTCGATCGAGGAGCTGCCGCTGCCGCGGCCGTGGCGCGAGATCTTCGTCTACAGCCCGCGCATGGAAGGCGTGCACCTCCGCGGCGGCAAGGTCGCCCGCGGCGGCATCCGCTGGTCCGACCGGCGCGAGGATTTCCGCACCGAGATCCTGGGCCTGATGAAGGCGCAGATGGTGAAGAACACCGTCATCGTGCCGGTCGGCTCGAAGGGCGGCTTCGTGCTGAAGCGGCCGCCGGCCCCCTCGGCCGGGCGCGAGGCGTTCCAGGCCGAAGGCGTCGAATGCTACAAGATCCTGATGCGCGGGATGCTCGACATCACCGACACCATCTCCGGCGGCGAGACCGTGCATCCGGAGCGCGTGGTCCGGCATGACGAGGACGACCCGTACCTGGTCGTCGCGGCCGACAAGGGCACGGCCACCTTCTCCGACATCGCCAACGGGGTGAGCCAGGATTACGGCTTCTGGCTGGACGACGCCTTCGCGTCCGGCGGTTCGGCCGGCTACGACCACAAGAAGATGGGCATCACCGCCCGCGGCGCCTGGGAATCGGTGAAGCGGCATTTCCGCGAGCTGGGCACCGACATCCAGAGCCAGGACTTCACCTGCGTCGGCGTCGGCGACATGTCGGGCGACGTGTTCGGCAACGGCATGATCCTGTCCGAGCACACCCGCCTGTTCGGCGCCTTCAACCACCTGCACATCTTCGTCGACCCCGACCCGGACGCGGCGACGAGCTTCGCCGAGCGCAAGCGGCTGTTCGACCTCGGCCGCGGCTCCTGGGACCAGTACGATCAGGCGAAGCTGTCGCCCGGCGGCGCCGTGTTCGAGCGCCGCGCCAAGTCGGTCAAGCTGTCGCCCGAGGTGCGCGCCCGCTTCGGCATCGAGCGCGAGACGGTAACGCCGAACGAGCTGATCCAGGCGATGCTGAAGGCCCCGGTCGACCTGCTGTGGTTCGGCGGCATCGGCACCTATGTGAAGAGCAGCCGCGAGAGCCATGCCGATGTCGGCGACAAGGCGAACGACGCGCTGCGCATCAACGGCCGCGACGTCCGCGCCCGGGTGATCGGCGAGGGCGCCAATCTCGGCGTCACCCAGTTCGGCCGCATCGAATACGCCCGCATCGGCGCCGGCGGGTCGGGCGGCAAGATGAACACCGACTTCATCGACAACTCGGCCGGCGTCGACACCTCGGACCACGAGGTCAACATCAAGGTCCTGCTGGGCGCCGTGGTCCAGGCCGGCGACCTGACTTTGAAGCAGCGCAACCAGGTGCTGGAGAGCATGACCGAGGAGGTCGGCCATCTGGTGCTGCGCGACAACTACCTGCAGAGCCAGGCGCTGTCGCTGGCCGTCGGCGAAGGCTTCGAGGTGCTGGACCAGCAGGCCCGGCTGATGCGCGGGCTGGAGAAGGCCGGCAAGCTCGACCGCGTGATCGAGATGCTGCCGACCGACGAGGAGCTGACCCAGCGCTCCGGCAACCGCGAGGGGCTGACGCGGCCGGAGCAGGCGGTGCTGCTGGCCTATTCCAAGATCACCATCTACGACGCGCTGCTGGCCAGCGACCTGCCGGACGACCCGGCGCTGGTCGACGACCTGGTGCTGTACTTCCCGACGGCGCTGCGCGAGCGCTTCAGGGACGCCATCGCCCAGCACCGGCTGCGGCGCGAGATCGTGGCGACGGCCATCACCAACAGCATGGTGAACCGGGTCGGCGCCACCTTCGTGTCGGAGCTGGCGGACAAGACCGGCATGGGCGTGGCCGACATCGCCCGCGCCTATCTGATCGTGCGCGACAGCTTCAGCCTGCGCGACATCTGGGCGGCGGTCGAGGCGCTGGACAACAAGGCCGAGGCCCAGGCCCAGATCCGCGCCATGCTGGCGACCCGTCGGCTGATCGAGCGCAGCGTCGCCTGGATCCTGCGCCAGCAGGGCCGCGGCCTGGACATCAGCCAGGACGTGGCGCATCTGAAGCCCGGCCTGGCCGAGCTGGAGAGCCAGCTGGACGCGGCGATCTTCGACGACGCCCGCGCGGTGATCGATGCCCGCGCCAAGGGTTTCGTCGACGCCGGCTTCCCGGAGGATCTGGCCCGGCGCGTCGCCCGCCTGAATCTGTGGGCGGCGGGGCTGGACATCATCCGCATCGCCGACCAGGCCGGCCGCGGCGTCACCGAGGTGGCGGCGGTCTATTTCGAGACCGGCCGCCGGCTGGGCCTGGCCTGGCTGCGCGACGGCGCCAGCCGGATGCCGGCCAGCAACCACTGGCAGAAGCAGGCGGTGGGGGCGATCGTCGACGACCTGTACACGCTGCAGGCCGACCTGGCCGTGCGCGCCCTGCAGGACGCGCCCTCGGGCGCGGCCGGGACCGAGGCGGTGGAGGCCTGGGTCGGCCATCGCCAGGCCCCGGTCGACCGGATCGACCAGCTGGTATCCGAGCTGAAGGCGCTGGACCAGGTCGACCTGTCGATGCTGGCCGTCGCCAACCGCAACCTGCGCGGCCTGGCGACGGGCTGAGGGCGGCGGGCGCTCCCTTCATTGCGGCTATCACCCTTCTTGGTCCCCCTCCCTTGCGGGAGGGGGACTCGGGGGAAGCCGCATCGAAGAGCTATTCCCCCCGCAGCAGGGTCTGCAGCGGGGCGGCCTGGCGCAGGATCGGCGACTT
This sequence comes from Inquilinus limosus MP06, assembly GCF_000767795.1. Classification (GTDB taxonomy): domain Bacteria; phylum Pseudomonadota; class Alphaproteobacteria; order DSM-16000; family Inquilinaceae; genus Inquilinus; species Inquilinus limosus_E. The sequence continues at coordinate 6,447 of NZ_JANX01000105.1, forward strand.
GATGACGATGTAGCTGAAGTATTTCTCGATGCCGAGGCGCCGGTCCAGCAGCGCCTCCATCACCTGCTGGTAATGGGCGATGCTGCGGCATAGGAAGCGCAGCAGATAGTCGTAGCCGCCGCTGACCATGTGGCACTCCAGCAGCTCCTCGACCGTCGCGAGGCCGGCCTCGAAGCGGATGAAATCCTCGCGCCGATGATCGCCCAGGGTCACCTCGGTGAACACCGTCACGGTCTCGGCCAGCCTGGCCAGCGCGATGCGGGCGCCGTAGCCGGTGATGTAGCCCGCCGCCTCCAGCCGCTTCACCCGCTGCAGGCAGGGGCTGGGCGACAGGCCGACCGCGTCGGCCAGCGCGGCGTTGGTGATCCGCCCGTCGGCCTGCAGCCGGGCCAGGATGGCGATGTCGATCCGGTCCAGCTTCGGCGCGCCCGCCATCCTTATCCTCATCCGATCCGTCGCGGCGATGGTGCCGGCGGCCTGAATTATGATCCGTCATCGCGAGCCCCGCAGGGGCGTGGCGATCCAGCGGCACCGGCCCCTGGATCGCCACGTCGCTACGCGCCTCGCGATGACGAGGAAGGGGCGGTGAGTCAATCGCAGAGTCGGAGGCTACCCCCGCAGCGCCTCCTGATGAGCTTTTGCCAGTTCCGCCATGCTGGTGAAGCGGAAATCGACCTTGGGCTCGGTCGCCGGCTTCATGGTGGCGCCGAAGCCGCCCTCGGCATGGCGGCGGTGGATCCAGCAGGTGGCCAGCCCCGCCGCCGTCGCCGGCTCGTGGTCGTGGAACAGGCTCTCCGCCGTGTGCAGCACCTCGCTTTTGGCGATGCCCATGCCGTCGAGCTTCTCCAGCATGTAGTCGAAGTTGCGGGCCGACGGCTTGTAGCTGCCGATATCCTCGGCGGTGAAGATGGCGTCGAACTCGACCTGCAGCCGGACGTTGCTGAGGGCGAAGCTGGCATTGTCGACATTCGAGAGGATCGCCAGCCTATAGTATTTCTTCAGGTACTGAAGCGCGCCGGCGGTGTCGGCGAAGGCCGGCCAGTCCTTGATCGACCGGCCATAGGCCAGCGCCTCCTCCCAGCTCGCCGCCACGCCCCATTCCTCGGCCAGGCGCTTGTAGACGATCGCCAGCAGCTCGCTGTAGCGCCGCGCCGGGGTCCAGCGCTGCTGCGCCGATTCATGCCGGGCATGGGCCTCCAGGATCTGGTCGCGGGTCAGCGTCGTCTTCACGCGGGCGGTCAGCGGCGCCAGCGCGTTGACCATGCCGGTCTCCCAGTCGATCAGCGTGCCGTAGCAGTCGAAGGTCAGGATCTTGAAATCGGTCAGCTTCATGGCGGGTCTCCGGTGGCGATGCGGCGATGATGCGCCGGCGGCGCCGGCAGGGGCTGCGCAATGCGCTCCGGCGGCGGCAGAGGCTGGCGAAGTGTGGCCGCGCCGCAGCAGAAAATGCCGCGCCGCCCGGGGGCCTGTTTCCGTGTCGCGCTTAGGTCATGCGGTGTCGGCTGCGGAGCGGGTGGGGCCCCCGAGTCGCGCGATGGTCTGGGGCGGATGATGGTCCCATCCGGATACCCGCAGGAGTGTGCTGGAAATGGAAGCGCGTTCGGCCATGTTGATGGATCTGCTGTCCCGGGCGCCGGGCTTCAGCCTGAAGCGGGATTTCTACACCAGCCCCGCCTATCACGCGCTGGACCTGGAGCACATCTTCTACAGGGAGTGGCTGTTCATCGGCCATGCCTGCGAGGTGACGCGGCCGGGCGACTTCCTGACCGTGCAGGTCGGCGAGTATCCGGTGATCGTGGTGCGCGGCCGCGACCGCGCCATCCGCGCCTTCCACAATGTCTGCCGCCACCGCGGCTCGCGCCTGTGCACCGACGAGCGCGGCTCGCGCCCGCGGCTGGTCTGCCCCTATCACCAGTGGACCTACGACCTCGAGGGCAAGCTGATCTTCGCCCGTGACATGATGAACGACATCGACCCGGCGCAGTTCGGGCTGAAGCCGGTGGCCTGCCACGAGGTCGGCGGCTGGATCTTCATCTCCCTGGCCGAGCAGCCGCGCGATTTCGAGCCGCTGCGCCGCATGGTCGAGCCCTACATGGCGCCGCATCTCCTGTCCGAGGCCAAGGTCGCCCACAGCTCGACCATCATCGAGAAGGGCAACTGGAAGCTGGTGATGGAGAACAACCGCGAATGCTACCACTGCTCCGGCAACCATCCGGAGCTGTGCCGCGTCTTCTCCGACCAGCCGACCCTGACCAGCGGCCGGGAAGGGATGGAGGAGGCCTCGGAGATCCTCGAGCACTGGCAGAGCTGCGAGGCGATGGGCCTGCCCAGCCGCTACCAGATCTCGGACGACATGCAGTACCGGGTGATGCGGGTGCCGTTCATCAACGACGCCGATTCGATGACCATGAGCGGCCGGCCGGCGGTCAATCGTCTGCTGGCCGATTTCCCGACCACCAAGCTCGGCTCGATGCTGCTGTACCACTACCCGAACAGCTGGAACCATCTGCTGGCCGACCACGCGCTGAGCTTCCGCATCCTGCCGATCAGCCCGACCGAGACCGAGGTCACCACCAAATGGCTGGTGCACAAGGACGCGGTCGAGGGCGTCGATTACGACCTGCAGGCGCTGACCGAGGTGTGGACCGCCACCAATGACGAGGACCGCCGCATCGTCGAGGAGAACCAGCGCGGCATCCTGTCCCCGGCCTATGAGCCCGGCCCCTATTCGAAGCTGCATGAGGGGGCGGTGATCCAGTTCGTCGACTGGTATGCCGACGCCATGTCCCGCCGGCTCGGCGGCGGCACCGCCGCCACCCCGATCCGCGACGTGGCGTAGGGAGCGTCGGTTTGCAGATGGATATCGCCGCTTCCTTCCTAGTCCCCCCTCCCCTTGCGGAAGGGGGGCAGGGGGAGGGGGCTGCGCGCGTTCGCGCGCGAAAGGCCTTGAGGCCTCACCGTGGGCACCGGAGCGGGTCGAGGCAACCCCCTCCCCCTACCCCCCTCCCGCGGGGGGAGGGGGGACTAGCTAGGCGCTGTCTTGCGCAAAGGAGTCCGCCGTGCCCGGCCCGCTGACCGCCACGCCGAAGCTGTGGAACGCCAAGACGGCGCGGCTGCGCTGCATCGGCATCCGCGAGGAGGCGCCGGATGTCCGCACCTTCCGCTTCGAGGCGGAGGACGGCAGCTGGTTCTCCTATCGCCCGGGCCAATTCGTGACGCTGGAGCTGCCGGCGGGGCCGCAGCCGGTGCTGCGCACCTACACCCTGGCCTCCACCCCGTCGCGGCCGCACCACGCCAAGATCACCGCCAAGGTGCAGCCGGGCAGCGTCGCCACCCGCTGGCTGTTCGATAAGCTCAAGGTCGGCGACGCGCTGACGGCGCACGGACCCACCGGCCGCTTCTCGCTGCTCGACCATCCGGGCGAACGCTACCTGTTCCTGTCGGCCGGCAGCGGCGCCACGCCGATGATGTCGATGGCGCGCTGGCTGTTCGACACCGCGCCGCAGACTGACGCTGTCTACATCCATTTCGCCCGGCAACCGCAGGACCTGCTGTTCCGGTCGGAGCTGGGCTACATGGCCGAGGTCGCCTCCGGCCTCAGGCTGCGCTTCGTCGTCACCGGCGCGCCGGCGGGCGAGGGCTGGTCCAGCGGGCGGCTCGAACACGCCCTGCTGTCGGCGCTGTGCCCGGACGTCGCCGGGCGCACGGTGTTCTGCTGCGGCCCGGACCGGTTCATGGACGCGGCCCGGCAGGTGGCCGGCGGGCTCGGCGTGCCGTCCGCGCGCTGGCATGAGGAGAGCTTCGGCGCCACCCCGGCGCCGGTGCCCGCCGTGTCCCCGATCACGCCGCCGGTCGAGCCGGCGGGGGAGGGGATGCAGGTGGCCTTCACCCGCTCCGGCCGCAAGGCCGCGGTGCTGCCGGGCCAGACTGTGCTGGAGGCGGCGGAGGGCTGTGGCCTGCGCATCCCCACCGCCTGCCGCCAGGGCCTGTGCGGCACCTGCCTGGTGCGCAAGCTGAAGGGCGAGGTGCGGATGGAGCATATGGGCGGCATCGCCGACGAGGAGATCGCCGAGGGCTGGATCCTCGCCTGCTGCTCCCAACCCGAGACGGCGGTGGTCGAGGTGGAAGTCTAGGTCGCGCCGGCGGCGGGTGGGGCCTGGCCGCGGTCTTTGGCGACGCGCAGCGTGACCAGGGTCTTCACGTCACAAATCTGGCCGATGATGCCGCTGCGGCTGGACCGTTCATTTGCCGAGTGTCGTGGCATTGGCTTCAGTCGTCACCTTCGTTTCCAGCAGCATCAAGCGTATATTTTCGAGCCTCTGCCAGAGTTGTCCTCTTGTTCCACTCCGGATGGCAATCTCCAATCATGCCTTCTACGTCGGAGATCGCGACATCTATTGCCGACATCTCTCGCCCGCCGATATAAATAGCCGGGGGTCGAGCTCGATCGGCGACAATGGTGATCAGCTTGTTTCCGTGGCGGAAATACAGCCGATTGTCTTTGCTGAACCACTGCCGGATATAGCCATTCTCTGCCAGGCGCCGCGACAAGGCGTCGATGTCCGAAGGCCCGGGAACCGCGCGTATCAAGGCCCATCCACCCGTCGCGCATTGCTCGTACATGAAGGCATGGGAGAAGCACATGGCCGGCAGGCTCTCGAATGCCAGGTCTCCTGCCTGTCCATCTTCAAGAAAGACAATTCTCTGCCGTTCCGCATCCGGCGACGGAATCACCCCGAACCCTTCGAAATCGAGGCCAACTGCGATTGGAATGCATTGGTCAAAGCTGTGCTCCGGATCGTCCTCCAAGGCATCCTCGCAATAGGAGACAATGTCTCCAATCACTGTCGATATTCTCTCAGAGTAAAGTAATCCGCCATCCATATTTCCCATGAATTTCAAAAATTCATCATAGTCGCTTGGTAGCGTTCTGCGCAAAATCGTGGTCAATTCCAAAATATCGGAAATGGACGCCGGCCGAATTCCGGTAAGGAATTCAGGATCGAATTTTTCGATCGTCTCTCTTAGATTTTCTGTCCATGGCATGACGGGAGATTCCTAGCCGTGACCGCGAGCATATTCGGAGATCGTATGTTTGTTTAAGTCGCAGTTTTCACATGGGTGCATCTGATTCTCCGCGCCGGGCCAACGCTCGTCCTCTGGAAAATCGTATTTCTTGAGATTGTCTGGAAGCTCGTCTCCGGGGAATATGGTCTCATGTCCGGTGATCGGGCTGTCCGATGCATGAGCGGCAGATGCCGCGCGAGGCTCGGCGCAGTTGGTCGGAGGGAGGTTGCGTCCCGGGGCGTTGCCGAGGCGTCCGGCAAGCTCGGGATCAGTGCGGCCTCTCACCCGCCAGACAGGGCCGTTGACGGCACCGGCATCGCGACTGGCCACACGTGCGCCGTCGACGACGAACGGCTCGGACGGTCTGCCCAATGGGAACTGCCTGTTCAATATGTCCTCGACGTATGGAGCGGCACGCCTCCCCGCCCTACCGGACAGACCCACCGAACGGCTTCCATCGGCGTGAGTGTAGAGGTCTATGCATCCGGGGTTGAGCTTTTTGGGCATCTTAATTCTGCCGAACAGCTGCATCCGCTCGCCATTGACGATGTCGAGCGCCTCACGGACCTTCTGGGCCGCGTCATACGCCCTCCCGGGTCCTGGGCGGCCAGGAATTCTCCGGCGCGGCCTCCAGCGCCAGCCTCCTGGGGGCCGGTGGCAGCGCCCGCGGCGGCGGCCGGACCGATGGCGGCTTGTCCGCCCGCGCAGCCGCCCTGGCCGCCCGCGCGCTCTTCACCGCGCCTGCCAGCTTCCCCAGCCCCTTGAACGCCCCCTTCATCGCCGCGCCGATGGCGAAGGCCGTCAGCGACGGCATCGGCACGCCGCCGATGATGACGTTCGGGCTCGCCGTCACGGTGGTGCCGATCGGCACGCCGAGCGGCGGGTCGCTCGGCCCGACCTTGAACGACGAGAACACGCAGTGCTTGGTGATGTCGACGCCGATCCGCGCCGCCCGCATCCCCTCGATCCAGACGGAGGAGGAGCCGAGGAAGATCTCGAACATCGGGAAGTAGCCGCCGCACCAGATCCCCAGCCCCATGTCGAGGCAGCGGCCGGCCGGCATGCCGTTGATCAGCACCGTGCCCGCCCCCGACAGGAACGGGATCGGGATCACCGGGCCGAAGCTGGGCAGCAGGATCGGCGGCGCCGGCGGTATCAGGTTCGGCGGGTGGCTGTGGGCATGCGGCAGCCCGATGGCGAAGTCGAGGATCCGCACCGCCGGCAGCGCCGGAAACGGAATTGCCGAGAACGGGATCGAGATCAGCTGCTCGAGCGATGTCAGCGCGCCGAACACGGCGCCGGTCGTGGCCAGGGCGCCATCGGCGTCCTTGACCGCCTTCAGCGCGTCGCCCAGCTCGCCCGCCTGCCCTTTCAGCGCCCCAGGGATGTCGCCGACCGGAGTCGAGCCCCAATGGCTCAGATCCATCGAGCCGGTGAAGCCCTGCTGGCCGAAACCCTCGCCGGTGTGGGTCCAGACATCCAGCGGGTTGGGCGCGCCGGCCGCGGACTGGGCCGTGTGTGCTGCATTGCCGCCGCGGGCGATGGTCCCGCCGATGTCGTTTGCGTCAAGCGCCATGGCCGGCCTGCCCCAGCTGGTCCAGCTTGGCGCGGATATCCGCGAGGCCGGCCTCCCGCACATCCTGCAGCGCCGGGTTGGTGATGCCGTCATACAGGCCCTGGGCATAGCGCCAGACCCGGGCCGCCTCCTCCGGCCGGCCCTGCTCGCGATACATCGCGGCGAGGTTGTCGCAGACGAAGGCCTCGCCGGGGCGGTTGCCCTGCGCCTGGAAGAACCGGCTGCCGACGCGCAGCGCCTCGAAGGCCTGCTCGAAATGGCCCAGCCGGTGCAGCGCGACGCCGAGATTGGTGTAGACCATCGGCGCCAGCTCGTTCAGCCCGTGCGCGACGCAGAGGTCGCAGGCCCGCAGGAACGCCTCCGCCCCTTCCTCCGCCCGCCCCGCGGCCAACAACGTGTTGCCCAGGCCATAGGCGCCGACCGCCTGCTCCAGCGGCTCGCCGGCCGCCTCGGCGGCCTCGAGCTGCTGCCGCTGCAGCGCCTCGGACCGCGCATAGTCCCGGTTCGAATAGGCGAAGCCGGCTGCCATCATCAGGGTCCGCCGGTGATCCGACGGGGATGCCGGGGACTGCTCCAGCATGGCGTTCACTCGCTGCTCCATCTCCTGCGGCGAGCACCAGAAGGTCTGCACGGCAACCTGCGGGTGGTCGGCGGCCGGCAGGGCCAGGGCGGGCGAACGCCGCTCGTCGAGCACCACGAATTTCAGCCGCGGGCTGCCGACCTTGCCGGCCAGGAAGGCGACGGACCGGGTGAAGCCCTCGGGATCCTCGACCGGATCTGGATTGATCAGGAAGGCCAGGCTGCCGATCTCCTCGGGCAGGCTCTCGGCCAGCCGCTCGGCCCGCCGGAGAAAGCGCCACGGCGCGGACAGTTCCTCGTCCCCCTCCGCCGGGCCGCCCGCCACGCCGGCCTCCGCCAGGGCTTCCGCATGCAGCTCGACCTGCGCGTCCAGGGTGTCGAGCAGGCCTTCGAACCAGCCGACAGGATCGCGGAAGGGGGCCTGGGGCGCGATCACCAGATGACGAAACTCCTCCTGCTCCTCCAGCCCTCCCAGCAACCGCAGGAAGATCCCCCGCATCTCCGGGTCGACGAGGACGATGCGGACCACCGCGTCCGGCTCGTCCAGGAAGTCCTCGATCTGGTCCAATTGCTCGGAGAAGAACGCGGTCAGCGGCATGCCAGGGCCCTCGCGTCGTGATCATCCGCGCTGCCGAAGCAGCGGTCTCAGCCGTCGGTCCGCCGGATCCTGCGCGGCCGCCGGGTCCTCTCATCCAGCGCGTCGGCGGGGATGTCCGGGAGCGATGCCGGGCCCGGCCGCACGGTCTTCTCACCCAGTGCGGCAGCGGTGTCCTCCGGCGATGCCGCACCGGGCTCCGGAGGCTTCCCGCCCGGGGCCTCGGCCACGATGTCCTCGGGGGATACGGGGCCTGCGGGCTTCTTGTTCAAGGCATCGGCGGCGATGTCCTCGGACGGCGTGGCAGCGGCCGGCCGATCTTTCCGGCCCGGAGCCTCGGGGCCGTCCGCCTGGGCCGGTTCCATCGCGGCGGCCGCCTCGGCCGAAGCTGCCGCAGGGGGCCGGGACGCCTGCGACG
>NZ_JANX01000106.1 GCF_000767795.1 Inquilinus limosus MP06
GGGCGCCCAGAAGCGCCGCGAAGGCCAGCAGCAGGGCCGGCGGGCCATCATCATCACCAGGCAACTCTCCATTCGGTTGGGGATCGGCGGGCGGTCAGGCGTGGCCCGGCGGCCGGAACGCCGGGAGGAAGGGGTTGGCGGCCCGGGCGGGTGTCGGGGCCTGGCAGATCTCGGCGGCCGCCGCCGGGCTGATGCCGGGCAGTCCGGCCGAGCGGTAGACCGGCTCGCCCATCGGCTCGCGGCCGAGGATCGTGGCCACGGCCAGGACGGCCAGCAGCCCACCGGCCGCCAGCCAGCCCGCCGCGACCTCGTTCCAGCTGAGGGCCAGCCGGTCGACCGGCGGGCGCCAGCCGGGCTCGATGCGCTCGGGGTCGATCGCCGGGGCGGCTGCGAGCGCGGCTGCCGCCGTGGCCGGCCGGATCTGTGTCGCGTCGTGCATGGGGGTCATCCCTTTGCTGATGCTCACGCACCATGCCGGCCGCCTGTCGCAGAACTGTGCCGAGGCGCCGGCGGGTTTGTCGCGGAGTGTCGCGTCAAGGACTGGATCGCGCAGTTCGATACGATATTCCCCCGCCCTCAGGCCAGCGCCGCCATGCGGATCGCCACCCCTTCCGCCCGGCCGGGGATGTCGGCGCGGCTGGCGGCGGGAAAAGAGGCCAGCCGCCGCTCCGCCGGGTGGTGCCGGGCGACGGCGCGGAACAGCGCCTCCGACACGATGATGTCGCTGCGGCGGGTGCGGGTCATCCGCTCCAGCCGGTGGGCGACGTTCACCGTGTCGCCGAAGGCGCCCAGCTTGTCGTGCCCGACCGCGCCGACCCGGCCGATGATCACCGGGCCGGCATGCAGGCCGACGCCGATGCGCAGCGGCAGCCCGTCACGCCGGGCCTGGTTCCAGCCCTCGATCGCCTCCAGCATCGCGAAGCCGCAGCGCAGGGCGGCGCGGGCCGCGGCCGGGCCGCACCACACCGCCATGATGCCGTCGCCGACCGGGTCGCCGAGGACGGCGTCATGATCCGCCACCGCCAGCGCCATGCGCTCGTGGAACCCGGACAGGAGGGCGAAGGTGCCCGCCGGCTCCAGCGTCTCGCACAGCCGGGTGAAGCCGACGATGTCGGCGAACAGCACCGCGGCGAAGACGGAACGCGGGGCCGCGGACCGGTCCGGCCCGAGCCCGGCCGCGTGCGGCGCCGGCATCCGTCCGCCATCCCATCCGAATCCCAGCATGGCCCTCGACCGTCGCTGTTGCGTTGACGAGGGCACTATGGCCGGCAGTTGTCGCAGGGATCTGTCGCCGGACCCGGTTTTGAGTCACGGAGTGTCGCAAAGCCCGGATCCGAGACAGACTGATACAATTTCCCGCGCGGGATCCGGCGCCGTTTTCGGTATGTTCGGCCGTGGAGCGCAGCATGGAAGCCATACCGCACATCGCCGTCGTCGACGACCACCGCGACATCCGCGACCTCGTCGGCAAATACCTGTCCCAGCACGGCTACAGGGTCAGCGTCGCCGAGAATGCGGCGGCGCTGCGCCGCCTGCTCGAGCGCAGCGCCCCCGACCTGGTGGTGCTGGACGTGATGATGCCGGGCGAGGACGGGCTGTCGCTGTGCCGCTATCTGCGCGGCACCAGCAACCTGCCGGTGATCCTGCTGACCGCGATGGCGGAGGACACCGACCGCATCATCGGGCTGGAGATCGGCGCCGACGACTATCTGACCAAGCCGTTCAACCCGCGCGAGCTCTTGGCCCGGATCAAGGCGGTGCTGCGCCGGGTGCACAGCCTGCCGCCGCAGCGCGGCCGGCTGAAGGCCAAGGCGCTGCGCTTCGACCGCTGGCTTTTGGATGTCGGCCGGCGCGAGCTGCTGGGCGACGACGGCGTGGCCGTGCCGCTGAGCACCGCGGAGTTCCGGCTGCTGAACGCCTTCCTGGACCATGCCGGGCTGGTGCTGAGCCGCGACCAGCTGCTGGACCTGACGGTCGGCCGCGCCGCCGACAGCTTCGACCGCAGCATCGACAACCAGGTCAGCCGCCTGCGCAAGAAGATCGAGGCCGACCCCAAGGTGCCCTGCCTGATCAAGACCCATTGGGGCGGCGGCTACAGCTTCGTGGCGGAGGTCGAGCCGACATGAGGCGCTGGTGGACCCACAGCCTGGCGGCGCAGTTCATCGGGCTGATGCTGCTGGCGCTGGCCCTGTCGCAGGGCATCGGCTTCCTGATCTCCTGGGACGAGCGCGGCCAGGCGCTGAAGGCGGCCGCGAAGGCCGAGTTCTTCAGCCGGACGGCGTCGCTGGCCCGCCTCTTGGAGGCGACGCCGCCGGCGCTGCAGGACGACATCCTGAGCGCCAGCGGCACCTCCTACAGCCGGTTCTGGGTGTCGCCCGACGACATCGACGACGCCATGGCCTGGCGGCGCGAGGCCTGGACCCAGTTGGCGAAGCCGCTGCCGAACGTGACCCCATGGGGTCCGAAAGCCCCGAAGCAGGACAAGGGCAAGCCGCATGACCGGCACGAATCGGCCCAGATCCTCGGGATCGGCACGGCCACGGCGGCCGTCACCACGCCGTGGGCGGACGTGCCGGCCCATGCCTGGCCGCTGCCGGGCCCCGCCAAGTTCCTGTATCTCGACGCGGCCTACGGGATGGGCCTGTCGGTGGAGCTGGACAACGGCACCTGGCTGAACAGCGCCTATGCCAAGCCGAGCGGCAACTCGTTCTGGACCAGCCAGTCGGTGGTGTCGGTCGCGGTCACGGCGATCATGCTGTCGGTGTTCGGCATCATCGTCGCCCGCGGCATCGCCCGGCCGATGCGCCGCCTGGCCGTCGCCGCCGAGGCGCTGGGCCGCGGCGAATCCGTGACGCCGCTGCCGGAGGCCGGGCCGGACGACATCCGCAACACCGCCGAGGCCTTCAACCGGATGCAGGAGCGGCTGCAGCGCTTCGTCGAAGACCGCACCCGCATGCTGGCGGCGATCGGCCACGACCTGCGCACGCCGCTGACCTCGCTGCGCCTGCGCGCCGAGTTCGTCGCCGATGCGGAGGAGCGGGAGAAGATGCTGGCGACCATCGCCGAGGTCCAGAAGATGACCGAGGCGACGCTGGCCTTCGCCCGCGAGGAGGCGACCGCCGAGGGCACCCGGGCCGTCGACCTGCCGGCGCTGGTCGAGAGCCTGTGCGACGACCTGGCCGAGCTGGGCCAGGACGTGACCTTCCAGGAGGGGCCGAAGATCAGCTATCGCTGCCGGCCGGACGCGCTGCGCCGCGCCATCCGCAACCTGGTCGAGAACGCCGTGCGCTACGGCGGGCGCGCCCGGGTGCATGTGGCCCGCGCCGGCGACGGCATCGAGATCGTGATCGAGGATGACGGGCCGGGCATCCCGGCGGATGTCGGCGAGCAGGTCTTCGCCCCGTTCTTCCGGATCGAGAACTCCCGCAACCTGGAGACGGGCGGCGTCGGCCTCGGCCTGTCGATCGCCCGCACCATCGTGCGCCACCATGGCGGCGACATCGTCCTGGCCAACCAGGCGAAGGGCCTGCGCGCCACCATCAGTTTGCCGCGCGTGGGATAGGACGGCCCCGGCCGGCCGCATCCTATACCCGGGTATAGTCCCCTAGCCCCGGCGGTTAGGCCCTTAACCATCAATATGATGGTGCGGGGGCCGCAAAGGGCGTCTTCTCCCCTCATCGATGGTCGCACGGCATCGGGGCCGGACCGGCGGTTTCCCTCGAGTTACGGACGAAACTCGCCCCCCTGCCCGCTGCCGCCGATCGTCGAGCAAGCGTGCCAATCGGCTTGGGCCGAAGGCGCGGGCGAGGACCGGCGGCGACCGCTCCGGCCTTCCCCCTCCCCGCCTCCCGGGAAAGACGATCGACGCGTGGATCCGATGCGCCGCCGCGCCGCTCAGCGTCCGCGACGTGCGGTCCGGCTTCTGAAAAGCCGGGGCCACGAAGGACTGGAGGAACAATCATGACCATGATCACCCGCCGCGCAGCGCTCGGCACCATGGCCGCGGGCGGCCTTGCCGTCGCCGCCACCGGCGCCAACGCCCAGGGCACGGACGCCCTGCAGCCGAAGACCCCCGGCCGCGGCGGCACCGATCCGGGTCCGCGCGACCTGCTGCGCGACCAGGAGAATCCGAGCTTCCTGAACCCGCCGCGCACCGATAGCGGCACATTCCAGAACCTGCGCTATTCCTTCTCCGATGCGCATGTGCGCCAGGAGGAGGGCGGCTGGACTCGCCAGGTCACGATCCGCGAGCTCAGCGTCTCGAAGAACATCGCGGGCGTGAACATGCGCCTGAACGCCGGCGGCACGCGCGAGCTGCACTGGCACAAGCAGGCCGAGTGGGCCTACATGCTGTATGGCGAGGCGCGGATCACCGCGGTCGATGCCAACGGCAACAACTTCGTCGACGATGTCGGCGTCGGCGACCTCTGGTTCTTCCCGGCCGGCATCCCGCATTCGATCCAGGGCCTCGGCAAGGATGGCTGCGAGTTCCTGCTGGTCTTCGACGATGGCGAGTTCGACGAGGACGGCACCTTCCTGCTGAGCGACTGGTTCAAGCACGTGCCGACGGACGTGCTGGGCAAGAACTTCGGCGTCGACCCTAAATACTTCGGCAACACGCCCGACCCGCGCCAGCGCTACATCTTCAACCTGCCGGTGCCCGGACCGCTGGCCGGCGACAGGATCGCCGGTGCCACGCCGGTGCCGCAGGTCTTCAGCCACCGGATGCTGAAGCAGGATCCGATCCGGACCAAGGGCGGCACCGTCCGCATCACCGATTCCTCGGTGTTCCCGGCGTCGAAGACCATCGCCGCGGCGCTGGTGGAGATCGAGCCCGGCGGCATGCGCGAGCTGCACTGGCACCCGAATGCCGATGAGTGGCAGTACTACATCGAGGGCGAGGCCCGGATGGGCGTGTTCGGCGCGGTCGGTTCCGCCCGCACCATCGACTTCAAGGCCGGCGATGTCGGCTTCGTGCCCTACGCCATGGGCCACTATGTCGAGAACACCGGCAGCACCACGCTGCGCTTCCTCGAGATGTTCAAGAGCGACCGCTATGCCGACATCTCGCTCGACCAGTGGCTGGCGCTGACCCCGCCGGAGCTGGTGCAGGGCCATCTCAACCTCGACAAGGCGGTGATGGACGCGCTGCGCAAGGACAAGACCCCGGTCGTCGCCGGCTGACCGGCGGCCCGGCCGCCAGGCCCCTGCGCCACCGGCGGCAGGGGCTTGGCGGAGGACGGGCAGAGACTGCCGTCCGGCGTCCGGATCCCTCGGCGCCGCACAGGAGATGATCGGCAATGTATCGCGACACGATTGCCAAATATGCCGAGTCCGGCGCGCACAAGGCCGGCATGGTCAAGGCCCATCTGCTGGCCTTCCTGATCGGCTCGGCCCTGGCCGGGGCTTATATCGGCTTCGGCGACATCTTCATGTTCACCGTCGGCGCCCATGCCGCCCCCTCATGGTCGCATCTGGTGATGGGCGCCGTCTTCGCCTCGGCCCTGACCATCGTGGTCTTCGCCGGGTCGGAGCTGTTCACGGGCACGGCCATGTACATGCCCTTCGCGGTGCTGCGCGGCGACAGCAGCGTGGCCGACATGGTGCGGGTCTGGGTCGCCTGCTGGGCCGGCAACCTGGTCGGCGCGGTGGTCCTGGCGGCGCTGCTGCACATGGCCGGCGGCGGCGTGCTGCTGACCGATGGCAGCAGCGAGTTCTTCGCCGTCGCCGCCGCCAAGATCGCGGCGCCCGGCTATGAGCTGTTCGCCCGCGGCCTGTTGTGCAACTGGCTGGTCTGCCTGGCGATCTGGATGTGCGGCCGCACCGAGAACGACGCCGCCAAGATCGCGCTGATCTTCTGGCCGATCGCGATCTTCGTCGCCTGCGGCTTCGAGCATTCGGTCGCCAACATGTTCGTCTTCGCCCTGGCCCTGCTGGGCGAGCATCCGGAGACGATCACGCTCGGCGGCGCCGTGCACAACCTGCTGTGGGTGACGCTGGGCAACCTCGCTGGTGGCGGCCTGATGGTCGGGCTGGGCTACTGGCTGCAGGAGCGCGGCGCCGACCGGCAGGCGGAAACCACCGTCCCCGCCCCGGCAGCCCATCCATCCAACGCCCTACCGCGCCTGTAGGTGGCGGCCCGCTTCCGAGGAGTCCCCCGATGCCGAAAGATACGACCGTCCCCGGGGTGAAGCCTTATGACGGCCCGGCCGGCGGCTGGGGGGCCCTCGGCGCCGTGGCGCGGGCGATCAAGGACCAGATGGCGATCGCCGAGGACATCCGCGGCCTGCGGCGGATGAACCAGCCCTCAGGCTTCGACTGCCCCGGCTGCGCCTGGCCCGACCCGAAGCACACCTCCTCCTTCGAGTTCTGCGAGAACGGCGCCAAGGCGGTGTCGTGGGAGACCACGAGCAGGCGCACCACGCCGGAGTTCTTCGCCGAGCACCCGGTGTCCGAGCTCTGGGCCTGGTCCGATCATGCACTGGAGGACCAGGGCCGGCTGACCCATCCGATGGCCTATGACCGTGCCACCGACCGCTATGTGGCGATCGGCTGGGACGAGGCCTTCCGGCGGATCGGCGAGCGGCTGCGCAGCTATACCGCCCCGAACACCGTCGAGTTCTACACCTCGGGCCGGGCCTCGAATGAGGCCGCCTTCCTGTACCAGCTGTTCGTCCGGGAATACGGCACCAACAACTTCCCCGACTGCTCGAACATGTGCCACGAGGCCACCAGCGTCGGGCTGCCGGAGTCGATCGGCGTCGGCAAAGGCACGGTGACGCTGGAGGATTTCGACCACTGCGACGCCATCTTCTGCATCGGCCACAACCCGGGCACCAACCATCCGCGGATGCTGACGACCCTGCGGGAGGCGGCGAAGCGCGGCGTGCCGATCGTGGTGTTCAATCCCCTGCGCGAACGCGGGCTGGAACGCTTCGCCGCACCGCAGAACCCGATGGAGATGCTGACTCTCGGCTCGACCCCGATCGCTTCGGCCTACCACCAGGTCAAGGTCGGCGGCGACGTCGCGGTGCTGAAGGGCATGATGAAGGCGCTGCTGGCGGCCGACGCCGCCGACCTCGCCGCCGGCGGGCCCGGGCTGCTGGACCGGGCCTTCATCGCCGAACACACGGCGGGCTTCGAAGCCCTGCTGCCGGATCTGGCGACGGTGTCCTGGGACGTGATCGAGGCCCAGTCCGGCCTGCCGCGCGCCACCATCGAATCCGCCGCGTCGGTCTATGCCAAGGCGCAGAACGTCATCGTCTGCTACGGCATGGGCCTGACCCAGCACCGGCACGGCACCTCGAACGTGCAGCAGCTGGCCAACCTGCTGCTGCTGCGCGGCAATATCGGCCGGCCGGGCGCCGGCATCTGCCCGCTGCGCGGCCATTCCAACGTCCAGGGCGACCGCACCGTCGGCATCACCGAGATCCCGTCCAAGCCCTTCCTCGACGCGATCGAGCGCGTCTTCGGCTTCGATCCGCCGCGGGAGAAGGGCCACAACGCGGTGGAGGCGGTGCAGGCGATCATCGAGGGCCGGTCCAAGGCGATCATCTGCCTCGGCGGCAACCTGGCCGTCGCCATGTCCGACCCCGACGCGGTCTTCGCCGGCATGCGCAAGCTGGACCTGGCGGTGCACATCGCCACCAAGCTGAACCGGTCGCACCTGCTGTTGGCACAGGAATCGATCATCCTGCCCTGCCTGGGCCGGACCGAGCGCGACCTGCAGGAGACCGGGACCCAGTCGGTGACGGTCGAGGATTCGATGTCGATGGTGCACGCCTCGCGCGGCACCCTGCCGCCGGCCTCGGACCAGCTGCGGTCAGAGCCGGCGATCATCGCCGGCCTGGCGCTGGCGACGCTGCCGGACACGAAGGTCGACTGGGCCTGGCTAGTCGCCGACTACGCCCGCATCCGCGACAAGATCGAGGCGGTGTTCCCCGACTTCTTCGACTTCAATGCGCGGGTGGCCGAACCGGGCGGCTTCCGGCTGAACGTGCCGGCGTCGCAGCGCGAATGGCGGACGCCGTCGGGCAAGGCCAACTTCCTGGTCTGCGACGGGGTGGAAGAGGATCCGCGCGTGGCCCGGACCGACGCGCTGCGCCTGACCACCATCCGCAGCCACGACCAGTACAACACCACGATCTACGGCCTGAACGACCGCTACCGCGGCATCACCGGCCGGCGCGACGTGGTGTTCCTGAACGGGGACGACCTGGCGGCGCTGGGCCTCGGCCATGGCGACGTGGTCGATGTCGAGGCGGTGGCCAACGACCCCGGCCAGCCGCTGCGGGTGCTGCGCGGCGTCACTGCGGTGGCCTACGATATCGCGCGCGGCTCGGCCGCCGCCTACTATCCGGAGGCGAACAATCTGGTGCCGCTCGATAGCTTCGACGAGCGCAGCGGCACGCCGACCTACAAATCGATCCCGGTGGTGATCCGCCGGGCGGGGTAAGGCGTGCCGATGTTGTGTGGTCTCTCCCGCAACTATCCGTCATTGCGAGGAGGCGAGGCCGACGAAGCAATCCAGGGCCGATGCGAGCGGCCCTGGATTGCTTCGCTACGCTCGCAATGACGGCGTTGGGAACTCCTCCAGCGCATCCGCGATGCGGACCAGGTCGGTGATCGAGCGCGCCTCCATCTTCCGCATCACCTGGCCGCGGTGGATCTTGACCGTGATCTCGCTCAGGCCCAGCCGGCCCGCGATCTCCTTGTTCATCAGCCCTTCCGCCACCAGGGCCATGACCTGCCGCTCGCGCGGCGTCAGGGTGCGGTAGCGCTCCGCGATCCCGGCCACCCGCCCCTCGGCCGCGCGGCGCCCTCGGTCGCGCTCGATTGCCGCGGCGACGGCGTCGAGCATGTCCTGGTCGCGGAACGGCTTGGTCAGGAAGTCCTGGGCCCCGGCCTTCATCGCCCGCACGCTCATCGGGATGTCGCCATGCCCGGTCATGAACACGACCGGGATGCGGATGCCGGCCTCCGACAGCTGCGCCTGGAAATCGAGGCCGCTCGCCACCTGCAGCCGGATGTCCAGCACCAGACAGCCGGCCGCAGCCGCCAAGCCGCTGTCCAGAAGCTCCGGCGGCGCGGCGAAGCAGGCGACGCGGAAGCCGACCGAGCGCAGCAGGCTGTCCAGCGCGGTGCGGACCGGCGCCTCGTCGTCCAGCACCAGCACCAGCGGCGCCTCGGCCAGGCCCCCGCTCATGCCGCCTCCCGATCCGCCGCCGGCAGGGCGACGTGCAGCGTCAGCCCGGCCTCGGCGTTGCGCGAGGCCCGGATCCGCCCGCCATGGGCTTCGACGATAGAGCGGCAGATCGACAGGCCGAGGCCCATGCCGCCCGGTTTGGTGGTGCGGAACGGGGTGAACAGCCGCGGCAGCTCCTCCTCCGCCACCCCCATGCCGGTGTCGCCCACTTGCACCTCCACCTCTCCCGCCGCGCCACCCCGCGTCTCGATCACGAGCTCGCGGCGTGGTGTGGACGCCATCGCCTGGACCGCGTTGACCATCAGATTGATCAGCACCTGCTGCAACTGGATGCGGTCGCCCGACACCGGCGGCAGGCCGGGAGCCAGCCGCAGGTACAGCGCCACGCCGTGATCGGCGATCTCCTGCCGCATCAGCTCCGTCGCCTCGCCGATTACGGCGTCGAGGGCCACCGTCGCCCGCTCCGGCTCCGCCTTGCGGGTCAGGTCGCGCAGCCGCTGCACCATCTGATCGGCGCGGTGGGCCTGGCCGGCGATGCGGCCGGCGCAGGCCCGCGCCTCGTCCAGCGCCGGCACCGGCCGGTCGAGCCAGCGCAGGCAGGCCTGACTGTCGGTGACGATCGCGGCCAGGGGCTGCTTCACCTCATGCGCGATCGACGCCGTCAGCTCGCCGAGGGTGACGACACGGGAGACATGCGCCAGCTCGGCCCGCGCTTCGGCCAGGGCCCGCTCGGCGAAGGCCCGCTCGATGATGATGCCGCTCCACCGCCGCTCATTGTCACGCAGCACCGCCATCGCCGTCTGGCTGCGATGGGCCAGCGCCGTGGCGATGGCGATCGAGCACAGGCTGATGACGCCGCGCAGCAGATGGGGCTCGAACCCGGTGTGGCGCAGCCCGGCCAGGAACCCGATGACCGTCAGCCCCCCGCAGCCCAGCGCCACCAGCCGCACGCCGCGGCGGTCGAGGAAGCCGACCGACATCAGGATGACGATGGCGTAGAGCACGGCCACCGCGATCTTCATCGGGCTGAAAGTATCGAACAGGAAGATGGCGAGGGCCAGCGCCGCGGTCAGCAGCGGCAGCACCCGGCCCTGTCCGGGCCAGTGGGTGAAGCCGGGCCGGAAACCGGCCTCGGCGGTCGGAACAGCCTTCACCTTCATCACTCGCCGGCCGGTGCGCCTTCAGCGGCGAGGTGCGGCGCCATCGCACTGCCGCGGCGGCGGCTGGCCAGCCACACCCGCAGCTTGTCGAGATACAGATAGACCACCGGCGTCGTGTACAGGGTCAGGGCCTGGCTGAGGAGCAGGCCGCCGACCATGGCGTAGCCCAGCGGCTGCCGCAGCTCCGACCCCGTGCCGGAGCCGAGCATCAGCGGCAGGCCGCCCAAGAGCGCCGCCATCGTCGTCATCATGATCGGGCGGAAGCGCAGCAGGCAGGCCTCGCGGATCGCCTCGAACGGGCTCAGGCCCCGGTCGCGCTCCGCCTGAATGGCGAAGTCGACCATCATGATGCCGTTCTTCTTGACGATGCCGATCAGCAGGATGACGCCGATCAGCGCGATCACGCTGAAGTCGAAGCCGAACAGCATCAGCATCACCAGCGCGCCGGCGCCGGCCGAAGGCAGGGTCGACAGGATCGTCAGCGGGTGGATGTAGCTCTCATACAGCACGCCGAGGATGATGTAGATGACGATCAGCGCGGCCGCGACCAGGTAGGGCTCGCTGGCCAGCGACGACTGGAAGGCCTGGGCGTTGCCCTGGAAAGCGCCGGTCAGCGACGGCGGCACGCCCATCTCCCGCTCCGCCTGCTGGATCACGGCCACCGCGTCGCCCAGCGCCACGCCCGGCGCCAGGTTGAAGCTGAGCGTCACCGCCGGGAACTGGCCCTGGTGGTTGATCGACAGGAAGGCCGTGGGCCGGGTGGTCCAGTGCGCCAGCGCGCTGAGCGGCACCTGCTCCCCGGTCAGCGGCGACTTGATGTAGATCCGGTCGATCGCCGAGGGCTTGTCCTGCAGCTGGGGCAGCACCTCCATCACCACATGGTAGCTGTTCACCTGGGTGAAATACTGCGCCACCTGGCGCTGGCCGAAGGCGTCATAGAGGGTGTCGTCGATCAGCTGCGGCTGGATGCCGTAGCGGGCGGCGGCGTCGCGGTCGATGTCGAGCGTCAGGGTGGTGCCGCCGGTCTGCTCGTCGGTGGCGACGTCGCGCAGCTGCGGCAAGGCCTTCAGCTTCTCATAGACCTTCGGCGCCCACTGGTTCAGCTCGTCGATATTCGCGTCCTGCAGCGTGTACTGGTAGAGCGTGCGGGTCGGCCGGCCGCCGATGTTGATGTCCTGCGCCGGCTGCAGGAACAGGGCCGCGCCCTCGACCTGGGCCAGCTTCGGCCGCAGCCGGTCGATGATCTGCGCGGCCGAGGCCTCGCGCTGGTCGCGCGGCTTCAGGGTGATGAACAGGCGGCCGTTGTTCAGCGTCTGGCCGCCGCTGGAGCCGAGCGCCATGCCGACCGTGTCGACATCCGGATCGGCGGCGACGATCCGGCCGAGCTCGACCTGCTTGCGGCTCATCTCGGCGAAGGAGATGTCCTGCGCCGCCTCCGACGTGCCGAGGATCAGGCCGGTGTCCTGCTGCGGGAAGAAGCCCTTGGGGATGACGACGAAGAGATAGCCGGTGGCGCAGATGGTCGCCAGGAACACCATCAGCGTGACCCGGCGGTGCTTCAGCGCGACGTCGAGCGACCGGCGATAGCCCGCCAGCATCAGGTCGAAGCCGCGCTCCGACAGCCGGTACAGCCGCCCGTGCCTGCCGGTGTCGTGCTTCATGAACTTCGAGCACATCACCGGCGTCAGGGTCAGCGACACGATGGCCGAGACCAGGATGGTCATGGTCACGGTGACGGCGAATTCGCGGAACACCCGGCCGACGATGCCGCCCATCAGCAGCAGCGGGATGAACACCGCGACCAGCGACAGGCTGATCGAGAAGATGGTGAAGCCGATCTCGCCGGCGCCCTTCAGCGCCGCCTGCACCGGCGACAGCCCCTCCTCGATATGGCGGTGGATGTTCTCCAGCATGACGATGGCGTCGTCGACAACGAAGCCGACCGCGATGCTGAGGCCCATCAGCGACAGGTTATCGAGGCTGTAGCCGAAGGCGTACATCAGCGCCAGCGTGCCGACCAGCGCCAGCGGCACGGTCACGCTGGGGATCGCCGTGGCCCAGAAGTTGCGCAGGAACACGAAGATCACCATCACCACCAGGCAGATGGTCAGAAGCAGCGTGAACTGCACATCGGCGACCGAGGCGCGGATGGTGGTGGTGCGGTCGCTGAGGATGTCGACCTTGACCGCCGGCGGGATCGCCGCCTGCAGCTGCGGCAGCAGCGACTTGATGTGGTCGACCACCTCGATGACGTTGGCGCCGGGCTGCTTGAACACGATCAGCAGCACCGCGCGCCCGCCGTCGGACCAGGCCGCGAGCTTGGTGTTCTCCGGCCCCTCCACCGCCTGGCCGATGTCGCGGATGCGCACCGGCGCACCGTTCTTGTAGGCGATGATGACGTCGTTCCAGGGGTCGGCCTTCAGCTCCTGGTCGTTGTCGTAGATGGTGAAGGTGCGCGTCGCGCCGTCGATGCTGCCCTTCGGGCTGTCGGCGGTGGCGTTGGCGATGACGCCGCGCACATCCTCCAGCCCGATGCCCAGCGCCGCCAGCTTCTGCGGATCGACCTGCACCCGCACCGCCGGCTTCTGCTGGCCGCCGATGGTGACCTGGGCCACGCCCGGCACCTGGCTGATGTTCTGGCTCAGCACATTCTCGGCATAATCGTCGACCGTGGTCAGCGGCAGCGTGTCGGAATGCACCGCGAAGACCAGGATCGGCGAGTCGGCCGGGTTGACCTTGCGGTAGGTCGGCGGCGAGGGGAGGTTCTTCGGCAGCTGCCCGCCGGCGGCGTTGATCGCGGTCTGCACGTCGCCGGCCGCCGCATCGATGTTGC
Organism: Inquilinus limosus MP06; assembly: GCF_000767795.1. Classification (GTDB taxonomy): domain Bacteria; phylum Pseudomonadota; class Alphaproteobacteria; order DSM-16000; family Inquilinaceae; genus Inquilinus; species Inquilinus limosus_E. The sequence continues at coordinate 13,199 of NZ_JANX01000106.1, forward strand.
GGTCGAGATCGAACTGCAGGGTGATCGAGCTGTTGCCCAGCGTGCTGCTGGAGGTCATCTGCGACACGCCGGGGATCTCGGCGAATTGCCGCTCCAGCGGCGCCGTCACCGAGGACGCCATGGTGGTCGGGTCGGCGCCGGGCAGCTGGGCCGAGACCTGGATGGTCGGGAAGTCGACCTGCGGCAGCGGCGCCACCGGCAGCAGCGGATAGGCGACGAGGCCGACCAGCAGCACCCCCGCCATGATCAGCGAGGTGGCGATCGGCTTGCGGATGAAGGGGGCCGAGATGCTCATGATCAGGCGTTCGGCTGCTTGGCGGCGGGGGTGGCGGCGGCCTCGCGGACCTGCACCCGGGTGCCGGGCTGCAGCCGGTACTGGCCGGCGGTGACGATGCTGTCGCCGGCGTCGAGGCCGGATTCGATCACGGCGGTGCCGCCGGTGATCTGGCCGACGCCGACCGGCCGCACCTCCGCCGTGCCGTCCGGCTTGATGGCGTAGACATACAGGCCGTCCGGCCCGCGCTGCACCGCGCCGGCGGGCACGGTGACCACATTCGCCTCCGTGCGCAGCAGCAGCCGGATATCGACATACTGGCCGGGCCACAGCTGGTCGGCCTTGTTCGGGAAGGTCGCCTTCAGCCGGATCGTGCCGGTGGCCTGGTCGATCTGGTTGTCGACCAGCTCCAGCGTGCCCTGGTCCAGCGGCTTGTCGTCGCCGCGGGTGTCGGCGAACACCGTCATCGGGCCCTTGGCCATCTGCGCCGAGATCTCCGGCAGGTCCTCCTCCGGCAGGGTGAAGATCACCGTGATCGGGTGCAGCTGGGTGATCACCACCAGCCCGCCGGCGTCGGTGGCGTGGACGATGTTGCCCTGGTCGACCAGCCGGATGCCGGCGCGGCCGTTCAGCGGCGAGGTGATGGTGGTGTAGCTGAGCTGGGTGGCGGCGTTGTCGATCGCCGCCTGGTCGCCCTCGATCTGCGCCTGGATCTGCGCGATCAGCGCCTTCTGGGTGTCGACGCTCTGCGCCGTCGCGTACTGCTTCAGGTTCTCGAAGCGCGTCAGGTCCAGCTGGGCGTTGGCCAGTTGCGCCTCGTCCTTGGCCTTGGTCGCCTTGGCCTGGTCCAGCGCCGCCTGGAACGGCCGCGGGTCGATCTGCGCCAGGGTCTGGCCGGCGGTGACGTGCTGGCCTTCCTTGTAGGCGACGGTCTGCAGCTGGCCGTCGACCCGGCTCTTCACCGTCACGGTGTTTAGCGCCTGCACGGTGCCGAGTCCGGTCAGGTAGACCGGCACGTCGCCGCGCCGGGCCGCC
>NZ_JANX01000107.1 GCF_000767795.1 Inquilinus limosus MP06
GGTGTTCGAGCTGGGGCGCAGCGAGCTGCCGCTGGCCGCGGTGCAGGGCCTGGCCCCCGGCGCGGTCATCCCGCTGGGCCGCGACCCGGGCGAGGCGGTCGACATCGTCGCCAACGGGCGGCGCATCGGCCGCGGCGAGATCGTGCGGATCGAGGACGAGCTGGGCGTGCGCGTGGTGCGGCTGTTCGGCGATGAATGAGGCGCAGCCGGACGTCCTGCCGCTTCTCGGCATCGTCACCATCGTCGGGCTGATCCCGTTCCTGATCGTCACCCTGACCGCCTTCCTGAAGATCTCGGTCGTCATGCTGCTGCTGCGCAACGCGCTGGGCATCCAGCAGACGCCGCCTAACATGGTGCTGTACGGCATCGCCCTGATGCTGACGATCTACATCACCAGCCCGGTGATCGCGGAGGTCTATGCCCGGGTCAGCGACCCGGCGCTGCGGCTGCGCAGCATCCAGGACTGGCAGGCGGTGATGCAGTCGGCGGTCGAGCCGGTGCGCGCCTATCTGATGCGCTTCACCGACCCGGCGGAGCGGCAGTTCCTGCTGTCGGCCACGTCCCGGGTCTGGCCGGCGGAGGCCAGCGCCGCGGCCACGCCGAACGACCTGGTCATCCTGATCCCGTCCTTCGTCATCTCCGAGCTGACCCGGGCCTTCGAGATCGGCTTCCTCCTCTACCTGCCCTTCATCGTCATCGACCTGATCGTCTCGGCGATCCTGATGGCGATGGGCATGATGATGGTGTCGCCGCTGGCGATCTCGGTGCCGTTCAAGCTGTTCCTGTTCGTCATGGTCGACGGCTGGTCGCGCCTGCTGCACGGCCTGATCCTGAGCTACGGCTGAGGCGGCGATGCGGTCCGGACGTCCTCTCTTCGTGTCATTGCCGGGCTTGACCCGGCAATCCAGAAGGTCTCGGCAGACTCTGGATGCCCGGGTCAAGCCCGGGCATGACACAGAAGGGTTGCCGGCGGCGGGGAAGCGCCCATGACCCAGGCGACGATCGCGCATCTGCTGCAGGAGGCGCTGACCCTGACGCTGCTGCTGGCGCTGCCGGCGCTGGCCATCGCCGCCGCGGTCGGCCTTCTCGTCGGCCTGCTGCAGGCAGTGACGCAGATCCAGGACCAGACCCTGCCGATGGCGGTCAAGGTGATCGCCGTGGTGCTGGCCCTGGTGCTGCTGGGCCCGATGCTGGCCAGCCCGCTGGTGCGCTACACCGACCGGATCTTCACCGACTTCCCCGCGATCACCCGCGGCGCGGTGCCGGCCGACACCGGGCCGCCCTGATGATCGAATCCTTCCGGTTCCTGGCCGAGCTGGTCGGGCCCTATGTCACCGCGGTGTCGATCGCCATCGCCCGCGCCATCGCCCTGGCCGCGGTGCTGCCGGTCTTCTCCTGGCTCGGCCTGACCGGCATCCTGCGCAACGCGGTGATCATCGCCATCGCCCTGCCGATGGTGTCGCAGGTGACGTCGGAGCTGGCGGTGCTGACGCCGCTGCAACCCGGCCAGGTGCTGATGCTGGTGGCGAAGGAGGCGGTGATCGGCATCCTGCTCGGCCTGCTGTTCGGCCTGCCCTTCTGGGCGGTCGAGGCGGCGGGCGAGCTGATCGACATGCAGCGCGGCGTCAACGGCGCCTATCTGATCGACCCCAACGCCTCGGGCCAGGCCTCGCCGGTCGGCACGCTGTTCGTGCTGGTGCTGCTGGCCCTGTTCTTCGCCGGCAACGGACTCGGGATCGTGGCCGAGGCGCTGTACAACAGCTACGCGATCTGGCCGGTCACCAAGCTGCTGCCGGCCTTCACCGGCGAGACGCCGACCCTGCTGCTGGGCCTGCTCGACCACGTGGTCCGGCTCGGACTGCTGCTGGCCGTGCCGCTGGTGATCGTGATGCTGCTGGCCGACATCACCCTGGCCGTGATCGGCCGGATGGCGCCGCAGCTCAACGTCTTCGACCTGTCGCTGTCGGTGAAGTCGGCGGCGCTGGTGCTGGTGCTGCCGGTCTATGCCATCTTCCTGGTGCCGTATTTCAGCGACAGCCTGGGGTCGATCCGCGGCGTTCTCGACCTCGCCCGCACGGTCATCCCATGAGCCAGACCAGCGAGGACAAGAGCCTTCCCGCCAGCTCCAAGAAGCTGGCCGACGCCCGGCGCAAGGGCCAGGTGGCGCACAGCCGCGACCTGGTCACCGTGGTCGCCCTGGTCGCCGGCTTCCTCTATCTCGCGGTCGAGGGGCCGGCGATCATGGAGGCGTTCCGCGCCATCCTGACCGAGCCGATCGCCCTGACCGCCAAGCCGTTCGACCAGAGCTACACCATCATCCCGACCCTGCTGGCGCTGGCGGCCAAAATCGTGGCACCGCTGGTGCTGGTGATCGTCGTCGCCAGCATCGTCGCCAATGTCGGCTTCCTGCGCGGCATCCCCTTCTCGCTCGACCCGATCGTGCCGCGCGGCGACAAGATCAACCCGGTCGCCGGCTTCCAGCGGCTGTTCAGCCTGCGCAACCTGATCGAGTTCGCCAAGGCGCTGCTGAAGGCCTGCACCCTGATCGGGGTGATCGGGCTGCTGACCCTCGGCGCGCTGCGCGCGGTGCTGGTGGCGCCGCAATGCGGCCGCGACTGCATCGGGCTGGTGCTGGTGGCGACGCTGAAGCCGGTGCTGATCGGCATCATCGCGGTCCTGCTGGTCTTCGCCCTGGCCGACATGGCGCTGCAGCGCTGGCTGTTCCTGCGCGACCAGCGGATGACCCGCAGCGAGATGAAGCGCGAGCGCAAGGAGCAGGAGGGCGATCCGCATATCCGCAGCACCCGGCGGCAGCTGCATCGCGACCTGGCTCGCGGCGAGGGGCGGTCCACCGCGCCGACGCTGTTCATCACCGATGGCGAGGTCACCATCGGCATCCGCTTCGTCGCCGGCGAGACGCCGGTGCCGATGCTGGTCGCCAAGTCGTTCAAGGGCGGCATGGCTGACGTGCCGGTGGAGACGGCGCCGCTGCTGGCCCGGCAGCTGCACGCCGACGGCCGGATCGGCGAGGCCGTTCCGAACGAGCATTTCGACGCGCTGGCCCGCATCCTGTTGCGGATCGGTGCGGTGTAGGCTCCTCCTTCCCCCGTCCTGCGCTAGGCTCGGGCGGAGAGAGCGGGAGGAGCGCGATGGAATCGGATGCGGCGCCGCGGCGGGTCGGGGAGATCGCCAGCTACCATGCCCATGTCTATTTCGACCCGGCGACGACCCGCGACCGGGCCGAGCGGCTGCGCGGCTGGATCGGCGAGCGCTTCCGTGTCCGCCTCGGCCGCTGGCACGAGGTCAAGGTCGGGCCGCACGACCAGGCGATGTATCAGGTCTCCTTCGCCACCGAGCTGTTCGCGACGCTGGTGCCCTGGCTGATGCTGAACCATGGCGGCCTGAGCATCCTGGTCCACCCCAACACCCGCAACCCGCGCCGGGACCATCTGGCCGATCCGGTCTGGATCGGCCCGCCGCTGCCGGTGCATGGCGACGTCCTGCCCGAGGAGGACGAAGCCGAGGGCCCGCTGGAGCCGAACACGGAGCCCGACCGGCCTGCCTAGAACCAGCCCCCGATCAGGGCGACGCCGGACCGCGCGGCAGGAAGGCGGCGATGATCGCCTCGGCCATGCGGATGAAGCGGGCGCTGGGACCTTCGGCGCCGACGCTCTGCCGGCTCACCCGGGCTCCTTCCAGCAGCAGCCACAGCGTGTCGGCCAGCAGCTCGGCCTGGGTGGCGCCGGCCGCCCGGCACAGCCGCACCAGGCGGTTGCGCTGCGCGGTCTTGAAATCCTCGATCACGCGCCGGGCCGGATGGCCGTGCTCGGTCAGCTCGACCGCTGCATTGACCATGTCGCAGCCGCGCTCATCCGCGATCGCGCACTCCGCCCCGATCTTGACCCAGGCGTGCAGCTGCGCCACCGGGTCGCCGGGATAGGTCTTCTCGAAGCCGGCCCAGAGCGCGTCGGCCTCCTCGGCGAAGCGATGCAGGCATTCGACGATCAGGTCGTCCTTCGACCCGAAATGCCGGTACAACGTCATCTTGTTGGTGCCGGCGACCTCGGCGATGGTGTCGACGCCGACGCCGCGATAGCCGTGCCGGTGGAACAGGTCCCGGGCGGTGCCCAGGATCCGGTCGCGCGGCCGAAGCTCGCCGCCAGGCCCGGACAGGCCTTCCAGCGTTGAGGGTGTGATCGTCGTCATAGCTCCGGAATTGCCCTTGACGGTATGATCGGTCTAGACCAATACTGTTACTTACCGGTAACACCCTAGCGAGGGCAGGTCAAGGCCTTGCCCGGCCAAGGGGTGTTGGTGGGGCCCAGGCTCCGCTTGACGATCGACCGCCGGGACGATAATCAACCACAAAGTTAACTTAACCAAGGGGTTTACCATGGCCTGTGGGGTGGCCTCGGCATATTTCTGCGGTGCGCGCGACGGCGGCGCGGCGCGGGGCCGCCTGCCCGGGGGGATGTCCCGGCCATGATCGGCTTCTTCATCCAACGCCCCATCTTCGCCTCGGCGATCGCGGTGATCATGGTGCTGGCGGGCGGCATCTCGTACTTCCTGCTGCCGGTCTCGCAGTTCCCCGACATCACGCCGCCGCAGGTGGTGGTCACCGCCCAGTATCCGGGCGCCAGCGCCCAGGTCGTGGCCGACACGGTGACCACGCCGCTGGAGCAGCAGATCAACGGCGTCGAGGGCATGATGTACATGTCGTCGACCTCGTCGAACGACGGCAGCTCGAGCATCACCGTCACCTTCGAGGTCGGCTATCCGCTGAGCATCGCCGCCGTCGACGTGCAGAACCGGGTGTCGCAGGCGGCCTCGTCGCTGCCGGCGATCGTCAACCAGGGCGGCATCACGATCCAGAAGCAGAACCCGAACTTCGTGCTGATCGTCGACCTGACGTCGCCGGACGGGTCGGTCGACCCCGTGGAGCTGAGCAACTACGCCTATCTGCAGATCGTCGACCCGATCAAGCGCCTGCCCGGCGTCGGCAACGTCCAGATCTTCGGCGAGCGGCGCTATTCCATGCGCATCTGGCTGGACCCGGACAAGCTGGCCAATCTCGGCGTCACCGCGGTCGACGTGCAGAACGCGGTGGCCGAGCAGAACGTGCAGGTCGCCGCCGGCAAGATCGGCCAGTCGCCCGCCCCCGCCGGCACCGCCTTCGAGCTGCAGATCAACGCCACCGGCCGCCTGAGCGACCCGGCCCAGTTCGGCGACATCGTCGTCCGCGCCGACCCGGCGACCGGATCGGTCGTGCGGCTGCGCGACGTCGCCCGGATCGAGCTGGGCGCCCTGCAATACTCGTCCTCGGGCTATTTCGGCGGCCGGCCGGCCGTGGTCGTCGCCGTGTTCCAGCAGCCGGGATCGAACGCCCTGGCGCTGCAGGAGGCCGTGCAGTCCAAGATGGAGGAGCTGAAGCAGCGCTTCCCCAAGGGCATCGAATACGGCATCCGCTACGACACCACGCGCTTCGTGTCGGCGGCGATGGAAGACGTGCTGAAGACGCTGCTGGAAGCGCTGGCGCTGGTCGTGCTGGTGGTCTTCATCTTCCTGCAGAACTGGCGCACCACCCTGATCCCCGTGATCGCCATCCCGGTGTCGCTGATCGCGACGCTGGTGATCATGGACGGCATGGGCTTCTCATTGAACATGCTGAGCCTGCTCGGCATGGTGCTGGCCATCGGCCTGGTCGTCGACGACGCCATCGTCGTGGTCGAGAACGTCGAGCGGCAGCTGGAGGCCGGGCTGCCGCCGCTGGCGGCGACGCGCAAGGCGATGGGCGAGGTGACCGGCCCGATCATCGCCACCACCGCGGTGCTGATGGCGGTGTTCATCCCGGTCGCCTTCATCCCCGGCGTGTCCGGCCGCCTGTACAACCAGTTCGCGCTGACCGTCGCCATCTCGGTCGGCCTGTCGGCCTTCAACTCGCTGACGCTGAGCCCGGCGCTGAGCGCCGCATTCCTGCGGCACCGGCCGCACACCAGCTTCATCCTGTTCCGCTGGTTCAACACCTTCTTCAACGCGCTGTCGCACGGCTATGCCGCCCTGGTGCGGTTCCTGATCCGCATCCGCTGGCTGGTCATGATCCTGTTCGTGGCCGGCCTCGGCGTCACCTACTGGGTGTCGACCCGCCTGCCCTCGACCTTCCTGCCGGTCGAGGACCAGGGCTATTTCTTCGTCGTCATCCAGCTGCCCGACGGCGCGTCGCTGGAGCGCACCGAGGCGGTGGCGAAGAAGACCCGCGCGATCCTGGAGGCGACGCCGGGGATCGAGACGGTCGGCGAGATCGTCGGCCTGAACTTCCTGACCAGCGCCGCCCAGTCGAACTCCGCGGCGCAGTTCGCCATCCTCAAGCCCTGGTCCGAGCGCGGGCCGGACGAGAGCGCCTCGGCCCTGGCCCAGAAGGTCGGCGCCCAACTGATGCAGATCCCCGAGGCCTTCGCGCTGGCCTTCGACCCGCCGTCGATCCCGGGCATCAGCACCACCGGCGGCTTCGAGTTCCAGGTCGAGGACCTGTCCGGCCAGGGCGCCATCGCCCTGAACGCCGCGACCCAGGCGGTGCTGGCCGAGGCCCGGAAGCAGCCCGAGCTCGACCCGCACCAGCTGTTCAGCAGCTTCAGCACCACGACCCCGCAGTACAACTACGACCTGGACCGCAACAAGGCGAAGATGCTGGGCCTGACCCTGCCCGACGTCTTCAACACGCTGCAGATCTATCTGGGGTCGCTCTACGTCAACGACTTCAACCTGTTCGGCCGCACCTTCCGCGTCACCTTGCAGGCGGAGAAGGACGCCCGCGGCTCGGCGACCGACATCTCGCGCCTGTATGTCCGCAATTCCGAGGGCGGCATGGTGCCGCTGAGCACGCTGGGCGACCTGAAGCCGATCGCCGGGCCGGACACGGTGCCGCATTACAACAACTACACCTCGGCCAAGATCAATGGCGCCCCGGCCCCGGGCTACAGCTCGGGCCAGGCGATCGCGGCGATGGAGCGGGCGGCGGCCACGGCGCTGCCGCACGACTTCACCTATGAATGGACCGGCATCACCTTCCAGGAGCTGCAGGCGGGGTCGGTCGCGGCGCTCGTCTTCGGCCTCGCCCTCGTCTTCGTCTTCCTGATCCTGGCGGCGCAGTATGAGAGCTGGTCGATGCCGTTCATGGTGCTGCTGGCGGTGCCGCTGGCCCTGTTCGGGGCGTTCGCGGCGCTGTGGGCCCGGCAGATGCAGATCGACGTCTACTCGCAGATCGGACTGGTCATGCTGATCGGCCTGTCGGCCAAGAACGCCATCCTGATCGTGGAGTTCGCCAAGCGGCTGCGCGAGGAGGGCCACAGCATCGTCGAGGCGGCGGCGGAAGCCGGCCGGCTGCGCCTGCGGCCGATCCTGATGACGGCCTTCGCCTTCATCCTGGGCGTGGTGCCGCTGATGATCGCCACCGGCGCCGGCGCCGCCAGCCGCCAGTCGATCGGCACCACGGTGTTCGGCGGCATGCTGGCCGCCACCATCCTGACCCTGATCTTCGTCCCCGTGTTCTACGCCGTCATCGAATCCTTCCGCGAACGCCGCGGCGGCACGGAAAGCCCCCATGCCACCGACGGCCACCGGCTCGAGCAGCCGGCGGCCCGCCCGGCCGAATAGAGTGGAGACCCGCGCCATGCGCGTCCGTACCGTCATCCTGGGATCGATCGTCGTGGTCGCCGCCGTCGGCGCCGGCCTGTACCAGACCGGCCACCTTCCCCCGGCCCTGCTGGCGCTGGGGGGTGAAACGGCGCAGGCCGAAGCCGCGCCGGCGGGCGGGGGCGCGCCCCCCGCCATGCCGGTGCCGGTGGCGCCGGTGCTGAAGCGGTCGCTGCCGATCTATCTCGATTATTCCGCGCGCACCGAATCGATCGCCGCCATCAGCCTGCAGGCCAAGGTCTCCGGCTACATCCAGGCGCAGCCGGCGGCCGACGGCAGCGACGTCAAGCCGGGCGACCTGCTGTACAAGATCGACCCGCGCGACTTCCAGGCGGCGCTGGACCAGGCCAACGCCCAGCTGCAGCGCGACCAGGCCAATATCGACTATCTGCGCTCGAACTTCGACCGCGGCAGCGAGCTGACCAGGAACGGCTGGCTGAACAAGGACACCTTCGACCAGCGCGAGAGCAACCTGAAGCAGGCCCAGGCCACCCTGGCCAGCGACCAGGCGGCGCAGCGCCAGGCCGAGCTGAACCTGGGTTACACCGAGATCCGCGCCCCCTTCGCCGGACGGCTGGGCCGCAACCAGGCGCCGGTGGGCACGCTGGTCAGCGTCGGCGGCAGCCCGGTCAACACCCTGGTGCAGCTCGACCCGATCTACGTCACCTTCAACCCCAGCGAGACCGAGCTGGCCAAGATCCGGGCCGCGAAGGCCAAGGGCAAGGTCACGGTCGACGTGCTGCTGCCGGGCGAGACCGAACCGAAGCACCAGGGCGAGCTGACCTTCCTGGACAACGCCGTGGACAACCGCACCGGGACGATCCTGGCGCGCGCCACCGTCGGCAACGGCGATTTCGGCGTGCTGCCCGGCCAGTATGTCCGGGTCCGCGTCCATCTGGCGCCGCAGCCGGACGCGCTGATGGTGCCGCAGGTGGCGGTCGCGGCCAGCCAGTTCGGCCGCTATGTCTACGTCGTCAGCAAGGACAACCGGGCGGAGCAGCGCCTGGTGACGCTGGGCCCGACGGATGGCGAGCTGGTCTCGATCCAGAAGGGGCTGGCCGAGGGCGACCGCGTCATCACCGGCAACCTGCAGAAGATCTTCTACCCCGGCATGCCGGTGCAGCCCCTGCCGCAGCAGCAGGCCAACGCCGGATCGTAAGACCAGGCCTCCGTCCCGCAAAGCCGTCATTGCGAGGAGGCGAAGCCGACGAAGCAATCCATCGTCCCGCAAGAGCGGATGCATGGATTGCTTCGCTGCGCTCGCAATGACGGAGTGGAATGGGCGGTCTGGCGCCCCTACCCGTCCAGGCGCCGCATCAGATCCCGCGTCGCCGGGTACAACTCCTTGAACACCCCGAACTGCCGCCGGTAGAGCTCGGCCTGGGCCGGGTCCGGCGTGATCTCCGACGCCGTCGGGTTCCAGGTCCGGATGTCGCCCGGCTGCACATCCCCGACGGCCAGCGCCGCCAGGAAGGCGTCGCCGTAGCTGGCGCCGAAGGTCTTCTGCCGCAGGATCTGCGAATGGCCGGAGATGTCGGAGGTCGCCTGCGACCACACCCGGTTCCTGGTGCCGCCGCCGACCGAATACACCGCGCGCGGCACCTGCCCCGCCTCGCGATAGGTCTCGACGATATGGGCGGTGCCGCAGGCGATGCCCTCGAACACCGCCCGGCAGATGTCGCCGCGGCTGTGGGTCAGGTTCAGCCCGAACAGCGCGCCCTTGGCCTGCGGGTCGTGGATCGGCGTGCGCTCGCCGGAGAAATAGGGCAGCAGCACCAGCCCCCGCGCCCCGGGCGGCGACTGCTCCGCCTCCGCCACCAGCGCTTGGATCGCCGTGGCCGGGTCCAGCTCGCGCGCGAACTGGTCGCGGAACCAGTGGCTGAGCGTGCCGCTGGTGGCGAGGCCGGCCAGCGCCGCGTGCTGGCCCGGCATCAGCCAGGGCGCCCACCACAGCCGCTTGTCGCGCAGCCGGGTGTCGCCGAGCAGGATGGTGAAGATGGTCGACCCGTACATCACCATCATGTCGCCGCTGTCGAGCACGCCGACGCTGACCGCCTCCGCCGCCGCGTCGATGGTGCCGGCGATCACCGGCGTGCCCTCGGCCAGCCCGGTCTCCGCCGCCGCCTGCCGGGTGACGGCGCCGACGATGTCGGTGCTCCAGGCCAGGTCCGGCATCAGGCCGAGATCGACGATGCCGGGCGCCAGTTCATCGCTCCAGGCCAGATCGTCGGCCAAATAGAACGGGCTGGAATTGGCCGCGGTGTAGTGGTCGATGACAAAGCGCCCGGTCAGCCGGTGCACCAGGAACGAGGTCGAGGTCAGGATCTTCGCCGTGCGGGCGAAGATCTCCGGCCGGTTGCGCTTCAGCCACAGGATCTTGGGCCCGACCGATTGCGAGGTCAGGGCGTTGCCGCAGCGCTCCAGCAGCACATCCTCGCCGATCTGGGCCGTGAGGTCGGCGATCTCCCGATGGGCGCGGGTGTCGACGCCGTACAGCACGCCGTTCATCAGCGGCTCGCCAGCCGTGTCGACCGGCAGCATGCACGGCCCGATGGCGCTCATGCCGACCGCCCGGATCGAGGCGGCGGGCACGCCGCTGTCGGCCAGCAGCGTGCGGCAGAGGAAGGTGACGTCGTCCCACCAGTCCTCCTTCGGCCGGTGCTCGGCCCAGCCCGGCTGGGGCACGATCAGCTTGTGCGGCTTGGCGGCCATGGCGGCGATGCTGCCGTCCGCCGCCACCAGCACGCCCTTGGACTCGAAGGTCCCGATGTCGATGCCGAGATAGTGATGGGTCATGTCTCGTACCGGTCGCGGTCCAGGCTGAAGCTTTCGTCGATGCGGCCGATGCCGGCGGCCAGCAGCCGCGTCAGCCCGGCCAGGTCGGAGAGGTCGCAGATCTCGAGCGAGGAATGGGTGCCGCGGGCCGGGTAGCCGAGGTCGATCGAGGCGACGCCGGAATGGACCAGCTGCACATAGGAGGAATCGGTCAGCAGCCCGACATGGGCGCTCTTCTGCAGCGGGATGCCCTCGCCGCGCGCGGCCTCGCCGAACAGGGTGACCAGCGCCGGATGCGGGATGGTGCCGTTCAGCGTGCCGCGGCCGTGGAAGCTGTACAGGCTCATCGCCGGGCCGCCGCCGAGCCGCACGTCGCCGCGCTGGGCCATGTCCGGCGTGTCGGTGGCCAGCACGATGTCGAGCTGGATGGCGATGTCCGGCGCCAGCGCCTGCGCCGCGGTGACCGCGCCGCGCAGGTTGAACTCCTCCTGCACCGAGAACACCAGATGCACCGTCGGCCGGCGCGGCGCCGCCAGCAGGGCGCGGGCGACCTCGACGATCACGGCGCAGCCGGCGCGGTCATCCACCGCGGTGCCGGCGATACGGTCGCCCGCCAGCTCGACCACCTTCGGCGCGTAGACCACCGGCGTGCCGATGTCGATGCCGGCCGCCAGCACCGCGGCGGCGCTGTCGAAGCCGGCGTCGATATAGATCTCCGGATACGGCAGCACCCGGTACTTCTCCTCCTGCGAGGTGGCATGGTGGCTCTTGTTGGCGATCACCCCCGGCACGTCGCGGCCCGCGCCGACGCAGAACACCACCGCCTGCGAGGCCAGCGCCTTCTCCGGCACGCCGCCCAGCCGCTCCACCCGCACCAGCCCGCCCGGCTCGATCTTGCGGACGATCAGGCCCAGCTGGTCCATATGCGCGAACAGCATCACGCTTGGGCCCGCGACCGTGCCCTCGACCGTCGCGATCAGGTTGCCCAGCCGGTCGGAGCGCGAGGCGATGCCGAGCCCGGAGAGGAGCCCGGCGAGATGCCGCCGCACCCGCCCCTCATGGCCGCTGAGGCCGGGGATCAGCATCAGCTCCGCCACCAGCCCGCGCAGGCGCTGCTTGACCGGGTCGGCGCCCGGCACATCCTCCGTCGCCATCGCCGTCAGCCCTTCCGCGCCGCCCGCGCCAGGCGCATGAACTCCGCCGCGCGGTCGGGGTCCACCGCGTTCCAGGTGTGGCCGTCGACCTTGAGCGAGGAGCCGACGATGCAGCCATCGGCCACCCGCAGCACGTCGCCGACCGTGGCGTGCTTGACCCCGGTGTTGGCCAGCACCGGCGTGTCCGGCAGCACCCGCTTCACCGCCTCGAGGTCGGACATCGCCGCGGCCTCGCCGGTGATGGTGCCGGAGACCAGGATCGCGTCCGGGATGCTGGAGAACACGGCGCTGCGCGCCCGGTCGGCCAGGTCGCGCCGGTCCAGCGACCAGGCGAATTCGGCCGAGATGTTGTACAGCATCGCCAGGTCCTGGCGGCCGAGCCGGTTGCGATAACGCATCGCCGCGCCGGCATCCGGGTTCCACGGCCCCATGTCCGAGGCGTAGGTGCCGGTCATGATCTCGCGGATGAAGGCGGCGCCCGTCGCGGCAGCCAGCGCGACCGACCCGGCCGGGTCCCACAGCACGTTGACGCCGAAGGGCACCGTGATCTCCGGCCGCAGCCGGCCGATCAGATAGGCCATGGTCGCGATCGAGGCCGTGTCGACCTTGAACTCATAGGGCCGGTCGTTCTCGTTGCCGAACATCACGGCGTCGAAGCCGGCGGCCTGCAGCGCCTGCAGGTCGCGCCGCGCGCCGTCGAGCAGCCCGTCGAGACCGGCCGCCGAGTCGTAGAGCGGCGCGCCCGGCAGGGCCCCGAAATGCACCATGGCGATCACCGGCTTCCGGTCGCCGAACACCCGCTGGAAATTGCCCGCAGCCACCATCCGCTTCCTTCCCTGTCTCGGGGCCGGGCGGCTCCCGGCCGCTCCCTTGCACCCCTTTCGTCGCCGCATCATACTCAGGATCGCCTTCGGCACCCGCCGAAATCGCATCGTTTGGCAACGCTGTCATGAAACGTTTCACGAACCTTCGGGCCGGAAACGATCGGGCGGCGCGGGCCGGGTCGGTTGCGGAACGGTCGGAGGCGGCGACAACGATAAGACCATAGGGAGACTCCACGGTGAAGCGACAGGACTATGACCGCCTCGTCGGGATGCAGGCCAGCCGGCGCACGGTGCTGAAGAGCGCGGCCGGGCTCGGCGCCGCTCTGGGCACGGCCGGGCTGCCCGGCCTCCTCTCCTCGACCGCGCTGGCGCAGGACAGCCTGCGCGCCCAGATCCTGCAGATCCCGGGCGTGGGCAAGGGGTCGCCGACCGATGCCGACTGGCAGAAGGTGGGCGAGCTGTGCCTGGGCCCGACCAAGGCGGCGGTCAAGGAGGGCGAGTTCAAGGGCGTCAAGCTCAGCTTCATGGGGCTGAACAACCAGAACCTGCACAACCTGCTGTTCCGCGGCTTCCTGAAGCCGTGGGAGGCCTATACCGGCGCCGAGATCACCTGGATCGACCTGGCCCAGGCCGACTACAACCCGCGGCTGCAGCAGGCCATCGCCACCGGCACGGTGGATTTCGACATTGTCGAGATGGGCGCCCCGTTCGAGGGCGATGTCTGCGGCAAGGGCCTGGCGTCGGAGATGCCGGACTGGGTCAAGAAGCAGATCGAGATGGACGACTATGTCGGCTATCTGAAGGCGCCGGTCGGCACCTGGAACGGCAAGACCTACCGCATCTCGATCGACGGCGACTGCCACACCTTCAACTACCGCACCGACGTGTTCTCCGACGCCGACCTGGCCAAGGCCTGGAAGGATGGCGGCGGCCAGGGCGAATGGGGCGTGCCGAAGACCTGGCAGCAGGTTCAGGCGGCGACCAAGTTCCTGAAGGGCAAGCAGGTCGCCGGCCAGGACGCCTATGGCTATCTCGACGCGCCCAAGGCCTGGGGCGGCTTCGGCTTCTACTTCCTGGGCAGCCGCGCCTCGGCCTATGCCAAGCACCCGGACGACAAGGCCTGGCTGTTCGACGTCGACACCATGAAGCCGCGGATCAACAACCCGGCCTGGGTGCGCGCGATCCAGGACGTGATCGACGCGCTGCCGTCGGAGCCGCCGGACCAGCTGAACGCCGACCCCAACACCACCGCCTTCCAGCAGTTCCTGGCCGGCACGGGGTCGATGGTGTCGTGGTGGGGCGATGTCGGGTCGAACGCCAAGACCAGCGATTCCTCGGTGGTCGGCGACACCTGCGGCTTCAGCATCCTGCCGGGATCGGACGACGTCTACAACGCCAAGACCGGGGCGTGGGACAAGCTGCCGGGCGGCCCGAACTATGCGCCGAACATGGCCTATCTGGGCTGGGGCGTCTATGTCATGGCCCGGGTCGACAGCGATGCCGTCAAGCACAAGGCGGCCTGGAGCGCCGCGGCCCATCTCGGCGGCAAGGACCTGTCGCTGTGGACCTCGGCCTACCCGTCCGGCTTCCAGCCCTACCGGAACAGCCATTTCCAGATCCCGGAATGGGTCGCTGCCGGCTATGACGAGGCCTTCATCACCTCCTACCTGAAGGCCAACGCCGACTCCTACAATCACCCGAACGCGGCGATCGAGCCGCGCATCCCCGGCATCTTCCAGTACTACAGCGTGGCGGAGGACGAGCTGGCCAAGGTGTTCGCCGGCCAGGGCACCGCCCAATCCGCCGCCGACGCCATCGCCGCGGCCTGGGAGAAGATCACCGACCAGATCGGCCGCGAGAAGCAGATCGCCCTCTACAAGGCGTCGCTCGGGTTGTGAGGACTGGCCAGATCGAAGCCATGACAGGGCCGCTTGCTTCCTTGTCCCCCCTCCCCTCGCGGGAGGGGGGTAGGGAGGGGGTTTCCGCCGCTGGGCCGGGGACCCACGAAGCATCAGCCCGGAGGCAACGGCTCCCTTCGA
>NZ_JANX01000108.1 GCF_000767795.1 Inquilinus limosus MP06
GACCGCATCTTCCAGGGCGCCACCAGCACGGCGATCCGGCCGACCGTGGCCGACCCGGCCGGGCTATTCCGGCGGTTGCGCGGCCGCGGGCTCAAGCTGGGCGTCGCCTCCAGCGACGGCGAGGTGGCGATCCGCGCCACGCTGGCGATGTTCGGCCTGCTCGATCTGGTCGATTTCATCGCCGGATATGACAGCGGCCACGGCCACAAGCCGAACCCCGGCATGGTCTACGGCTTCTGCGACGCCGCCGGCCTGGCGCCGGGCGCGGTGCTGATGGTCGGCGACAACCGGCACGACATGGCGATGGGCCGCGCCGCCGGCTGCGGTCTGTGCGTCGGCGTGCTCAGCGGCACCGGAACCGTCGAGACCCTGGCCGGCCTGGCCGATCTCTGCCTGCCCGATATCGGCGGGCTGGAGGACCTTCTCGGCGCAGCGCAACGGGCCTGATGGCATCGCCCGCCTTTTAGACTAAAGTCGCGAAAAACCCATTCGTGGAGGCCTCACGTGCCCGGTTTTCCGATCGTGGACAGCCACGTCCATATTTATGATCCAGCCATATTGTCCTATCCGTGGATGGACCAGGCGCCGCCCCTGAAGTCGCGCCACCTGCCGGATGTCTACGACCGGCAGCGCGACGGCGTGGCGGTCGAGAGCTATGTCTTCGTCGAGGTCGATGTCGCCCCGGCGCAGCGGGTGGAGGAGGCGCGCTGGGTCGGCGCGCTGGCCGACCCTCGGCTCGGCGCCCTCGTCGCCTCGGCGGCGATCGAGGACGGCCAGGCGGTGCGGACCGAACTGGACGCGCTGCACGCCGCCACGCCGAAGCTGCGCGGCATCCGCCGGCTGATCCAGGGCGAGGCGGTAGATTTCTGCATCCGGCCCGGCTTCGTCGAGGGCGTGCGGCTCCTGTCCGAATACGACCTGTCCTTCGACCTGTGCATCTTCCACCCGCAGTTCGAGAGCGCGATCGAGCTGGTGCGGCGCTGCCCGGAGATCCGCTTCGTCCTCGACCATATCGGCAAGCCGGGCATCCGCGACGGGCTGGACCAGCCCTGGCGCGACCACATGCGGGCGCTGGCGGCGCTGCCCAATGTCTGGTGCAAGCTGTCGGGCGTCGTCACCGAAGCCGATCATGGGGGCTGGACCCGGGAGCAGATCGAGCCGTACATATGTCATACGATTGACTGCTTCGGCTTCGACCGCACCATGTTCGGCAGCGACTGGCCCGTCTGCGAGCTGGCCTCCAGCTATCGCCGCTGGGTCGAGACGCTGGACGCCATCCTCTCGGACGCGTCGGAGGCGCAGCTGCGGCAGCTCTATCGCGACACTGCCATCGCCTTCTACCGGCTCGGCTGAGCCCAAGACGCTTCAGGAGAGGACCGCCCGCCCATGGACCCGATCGCGACCCGTCCGCTCGGCAAGAGCGGCGTTCCCGTCACCCAGCTCGGCTTCGGCGGGGCGCCGCTCGGCGACTTCTACCAGAAGCTGCCGGACGGGCAGGCGACCCAGACCATGGCGCGGGCGCTGGAGCTCGGCGTCACCCTGGTCGACACCTCGCCGCTCTATGGCTACGGCCTGTCTGAGCACCGCTTCGGCCAGGTGCTGCGGCAGCGGCCGCGCGACTCCTATGTGCTGTCCACCAAGGTCGGCCGGGTGTTCGAGGCGCCGAAGCGCGGCAAGGCCGTGGACCATGGCGGCTGGGCCGGCGGGCTCGAATTCGACCCGGTGTTCGACTACAGCTATGACGGTGCCATGCGCGCCTTCGAGCAGAGCCTGATGCGCCTGGGCATCCCCCATGTCGACATCCTGCTGATCCACGATGTCGACATCTGGACCCACGGCTCGCGCCCGGCCTATGAGCAGCGGCTGCAGGAGGCGCTGGCCGGCGCCTACAAGGCGCTGCTGAAGCTGCGCGAGGAAGGCGTGGTCAAGGCGATCGGCGTCGGCGTCAACGAGGTCGAATCCTGCATGCGCTTCGCCGAGGGCGGCGATTTCGACTGCTTCCTGCTGGCCGGCCGCTACACCCTGCTGGAGCAGACCGCGCTCGACGACTTCCTGCCGCTGTGCCAGCGCCGCGACATCGGCATCATGCTGGGCGGGCCGTACAATTCCGGCATCCTGGCCACCGGTGCCGTGCCGGGCGCCAAGTACAACTACAAGGACGCGCCGCCGGAGATCCTGGAGCGGGTCAGCCGGATCGAAGCGGTGTGCCGGCGCCACGGTGTCGCCCTGCCGGCCGCGGCGATCCAGTTCCCGCTGGCCCATCCGGTGGTCGCCTCGATGATCCCCGGGGCAGTGAAGCCGGAGGAGGTCGAGCGCAACCACGCCCTGATCGCCACGCCGATCCCGGCCGAGTTCTGGGCCGAGCTGAAGCGTGAGGGGCTGGTGCGGGAGGACGCGCCCGTTCCGGCGTAAGGCCGACTCCCTGCGCACCCGGCCGTCCCGGTGGTAGGCTGGGGAGTAAGCAAAGGAGGCAGGAATGGCGGAGCAGGTGGTTCCCGCGGCCAGCGGCGTCGGGCTGCGGCTGAGGCGTGGCGAGCGGCTGCGGATCATCGACCCGGTGGGCGGGCAGACGGGCGACCTCCTGGCCTATGCCGCGGATGGCAGCGAACGCCTGTCGAACGGCCGCAGCTTCGACTATGGCGGCAGGATCTATCTCTCGACCGGCGACGTGCTGTGGTCCGATCGCAGCAACCCGATGCTGACCATCGTCGCAGACGAGGTCGGCCGGCACGATTTCCTCTACGCGCCCTGCAGCCTCGAGATGTATCGCATCCAATACGGGGTGAAGGACCATCACCCGAACTGCCATGACAATCTGCGCACCGCGCTGCAGCGCCTGGGGATCGAGCCGGGTCCCCTGCCGACCGCATTCAATTTCTTCATGAATGTCGAGGTTGCGGCGGACGGGCGGCTGGTGATCGTACCGCCCCGGTCCCGCGCCGGCGACGCGATCGTGTTGCGCGCCGAGATGGACCTCGCCGTCGCGATCTCGTCCTGCCCGGCCTCGACCTGCAATGCCGGCGCCCCGCCGCGGCCGCTGGCCTTCGAGATTCTTGCGGACTGACGCGGCTCATATCAGCCCCAGACTGCGGAAGCTGGAATGGCCCTTGCGACCGACGATGACGTGGTCGTGCAGGGCGACGCCGACCGTCTCCAGCGCCCGCGCCACCGCCTTGGTCATCTCGATGTCCGCGCGGGACGGGGTGGGGTCGCCTGAAGGATGATTGTGTACTAAAATCAAAGCACTAGCGCCCAGCTCCAGCGCCCGCCGCGCCACCTCGCGCGGATAGACCGGCGCCTGGTCGACCGTGCCCTGGGCCGCGGTGTCGTCGGCCAGGAGCGCGTTCTTGCGGTCAAGATACAGGAGCCGCACCTGCTCGGTGCCGCCGAACTTCATGGCGACGCCGAGATAGTCCAAGAGCGCCTGCCAGGACCCGATCACCGGCCGGTCGACCACCTGCTCCTTCAGCATCCGCTCGGCCGCCGCCTGCACCACCTTCAGCAGGGCGACGCTGATGTCGCTCAGGCCGCCGCGCTGGGCCAGCTGCGCCGGACTGGCGGCCAGCACCGCGCCCAGGCTGCCGAAGGTGGCGATCAGCTGCTTGGCCAGGGGCTTGGTGTCGCGCCGCGGGATCGCCGCGAACAGCAGCAGCTCCAGGATCTCGTAATCCGCCAGGGCGGCGGCGCCGGCGGTCAGGAAACGCTGCCGCAACCGGTCGCGATGGCCGGTATAGCTGGGAACCGGGTCCGTCGCCTCCGGCGCTTCGGTCACGGCGCCCCCGACTACGAAGCCGGATAGGGCGGCTGGGTGTGGCCGGCGGGGGAGAGGGTGAAGATCTCCACCCCGTCCCTGGTGACGCCGACCGTGTGCTCGAACTGGGCCGACAGGCTGCGGTCGCGGGTCACCGCGGTCCAGCCGTCGGACAGGATCTTCACCGCCCAGTGGCCGGCATTGATCATCGGCTCGATGGTGAAGATCATGCCCTCGCGCAGCACGAGGCCGTCGCCACGCCGGCCGTAATGCAGGATGCTGGGCGGGGCGTGGAACACCTTGCCGACGCCATGGCCGCAGAAGTCGCGCACCACCGAGAAGCGGTGGCCCTCGGCATAGCTCTGGATGGCGTGGCCGATATCGCCCAGCGTGGCGCCGGGCTTCACCGCGGCGATGCCGCGCATCATCGACTCGTAGGTCACCTCGATCAGCCGCTTGGCCTTCACCGCCAGCTTGTCGCCGGCGACGTACATGCGGCTCGAATCCCCGTACCAGCCGTCCAGGATTGGGGTGACGTCGATGTTCAGGATGTCGCCATTCTCCAACTTCCGGTCGCCCGGGATGCCGTGGCAGACGACATGGTTCAGCGAGATGCAGCTCGACTTCGGATAGCCGCGATAGCCCAGCGTCGCCGGGACCGCGCCATGGTCGCGCATGAAACCGTCGCACAGCCGGTCCAGCTCGTCGGTGGTGATGCCGGGCTGCACATGGGGGGCGATGAAGTCGAGGGTCTCGGCCGCAAGCCGGCCGGCACGCCGCATCGCCGCGAAATCGGCCTCGCCATGCAGGGGGATATGGCCTTCGCGGGTCTGGGGTTCCACCTCGGTCACGCTTTCCGTCCTGTCTCGCATCGACACTAGCCTATAGCACCGCCGCCGCGCGGTCGCCACCCGGCGGGATATGGGGGCGACTCGGCCGGGCGCCGAGGGCCGGCATCGCAGAAGAGGCATGCAGAGGGTGTCGGGTGCGTGCGGGGGAGGGGGCGGCTTGACTCTGGTTTATAAGTGAATGATCATTTATGAATCATGTAGCGATGGAGGATCGGATGCCGTTGCCGCTGGACGGAAAGGTCGCCCTGGTCGCGGGCGCGACCCGCGGATGCGGTCGGGGGATCGCGGTCGAACTCGGGGCGGCCGGCGCCGTCGTCTACGTCACCGGCCGCAGCATTCGCGGCCAGCCCTCGGAGTACCGGCGGCCGGAGACGATCGAGGAGACGGCGGAACTGGTCTCGGCCGCGGGCGGCCGCGGCATCGCGGTGCAGGTCGACCATCTGGTGCCGGAGCAGGTGGAGCGCCTGGTCGCCCGCATCCGGGCGGAGCAGGGGCGGCTCGACATCCTGGTCAACGACCTGTGGGGCGGCGAGACGCTGTTCGAGTGGAACAAACCGGTGTGGGAGCACGACCTGCAGAACGGCCTGCGCCTGCTGCAGCTCGGCGTGCACAGCCATCTGATCACCGCACACTACGCCCTGCCGCTGCTGATCGAACGGCCGGGCGGGCTGCTGGTCGAGATCACCGACGGCACCGCGGAGTACAACGCCGACCATTACCGGCTGTCGCCCTTCTACGACCTCGCCAAGGTGTCGGTGAACCGGATGGGCTGGAGCCACGCCAAGGACCTGGCGCCGCACGGCGCCACCGCGGTGTCGCTGACGCCGGGCTGGATGCGGTCGGAGATGATGCTGGACGCCTATCAGGTGACCGAGGCCAACTGGCGCGACGCCACGAAGACCCAGCCGCATTTCATCATCTCGGAGACGCCGCGCTTCACCGGCCGCGCCGTGGCGGCGCTGGCGGCGGACCCGGAGCGGGCGCGCTGGAATGGCCAGTCCCTGTCCAGCGGCCAGTTGGCGCGGGTCTACGGCTTCACCGATCTCGATGGATCGCAGCCTGACGCCTGGCGGTACATCGTCGAGGTGCAGGATGCCGGCAAGCCGGCCGACGCCAACGGTTACCGCTAGCGTTTTCCGCCTGTCTCGCCGCCTGTCCAGGCGATAGCATCGCCCTGACTTCAGCCTGGGACGGGACCATGACCGACACGCGCATCGTGACCGCCGCCGTTCTGGTGATCGGCGACGAGATCCTCTCCGGCCGCACCAAGGACGCCAATATGGGCTTCCTGGCCGAGCGGCTGACCGGTCTCGGCATCCGCCTGCGCGAGGCGCGGGTGGTGCCGGACGTGCCGGAGGAGATCATCGCCGCGGTCAATGCGCTGCGGGCGCGCTACGACTACGTCTTCACCACCGGCGGCATCGGGCCGACGCATGACGACATCACCGCCGAATGCGTCGCCCGGGCCTTCGGCGTGCCCCTGCTGCGGCATGCGGAGGCGGTGCGGCGGCTGGAGGCGCATTACGAGCCCGGCCAGCTGAACGAGGCGCGGCTGCGCATGGCGAACGTTCCGGAGGGCGGCACGCTGATCGACAACCCGGTCAGCGCCGCGCCGGGCTTCCGCATCGGCAATGTCCATGTCATGGCCGGGGTGCCGCGGATCATGCAGGCGATGTTCGACGGCATCGCCCCGACACTGGCCGGCGGCGACATGGTGCTCAGCCGCACCGTGACCTGCGACCTGGGCGAGGGGGTGATCGCCGCCGGCCTCGGCGCCATCGCCGCCGAGTATCCGGAACTGTCGGTCGGCAGCTACCCGTATTTCCGGGCCGGGACGTTCGGCACCAGCCTGGTGCTGCGCGGCACCGACGCCGCCAGGCTGTCCGCGGCCACCGAGGCGGTGCGGGTCCTGGTGGTCTCGCTCGGCGGCACCGTCGGCCTCGATTCCGAGAAGAGCGAGTAGGCCAGCCCGATCAGCAGCGCAATGCCGAGCCAGGCGGCGAGGTAGAGCAGGCCGCGCCCGCCCCAGCCGCCGCGCAGCGCGGCCGGCGCCACCAGGATCAGCGCGGCCACCAGCCAGGCCAGGTGGATCCATTGGAAATCGCTCATGCCCGGACAATGGGGGCCGGTCCGCCCGCCGGCAAGCTGCATTCGGCTTGCGCGGCGGCCGGGACCGGGCGATAGAGGCCGTCATGCGGACGTGGTGGAACCGGTAGACACAGCAGACTTAAAATCTGCGTCCCTCGGGAGTGCGGGTTCGAGTCCCGCCGTCCGCACCAATGCCTGGAAAATGCCTGAGATCCGACAGGCTGCGGTCTACCCGTCCCGCTTGATCGTCAGGGGCCAACAGGCATCGATCAGCGCGAGGATGATGAGCAGGCCGATGACCCCGGCGACCATGGCCCACCATCCGAACACGAAAAGAAACAAGGCCGCTGGAAGGCCAACGGTTCCGACAGCCGTGAAGGCCCAATCGGACCCCGCTCGCCGCGTGTGCACCGTTCCGCAGGCGGCGCATGCATCGCTTTTCCTGTCGACCGCGCGCTGTCCGCAGCTCCGGCATCGCCGCCTGTACATCCGTCACCTATTGAGCAGCGGGAAGTCGGATGCCCATTCGTAGAGCTCCCGCAGGAAATCTCCGACCTCGTCCGCGACGACAAGTGGGTCGAGCAATGCCTGATCATCTCCAGAGGCCGCGATGCTTTCCAGGGGAACGCTCAACCTCTCTCCCGTGAGGGCGCCTGATACGATGTGCTCGAGCCCTCTGAGGCCATCATTGATGAGCAGGACGGCTGATCCGTAACTCGCCATCGTGAAGTTCGACACCAGGATCAGCGAGCCGAGCAGGAGCTTGCCCGGCGTTGAAACTCTCCCTTCCGGCGCGGCGCCGGCAAGCCGGCGGAACGGGCTGCGCTCGGCGACGGCGCCGCGCAGCAGGGCTCTCGACACCAGCGTGGAGCCGGCCATCCGTCCAACCACCGAGGCCGGCTTCGTCGAGATGATGTGATAGACGACCTTCTTCACGATCTGGGTGGTCAGCCCGATATCCTGCATCGCCTGAAAGCATATGAATGAGAGCGTATGGTTGATGATGTCGGCCCGTTGCCGTTGTTCACGGCCATAGAAACCATACTGCATCCATTGAATCGTGACGGCGGCCTGCATCGCCGCGAAATAGCCGGCGAAGCCGTCGATCGCCTGCCCCATCAGGGCCCCAGCCTGACGGGCCTCGGTCTTGGAGAAGAGCGGATCGATCGCGGCCAGGGTACCCAGGTAGCCCGGAGCCCCGTAGGAGGAGAGGAAGAGCCGCTGTCCCTCCGATTGGATCGCGATTTGACGCGCAGTCCGCTCTCCCACGACTCCCTCCGGCGCGTTTCCTGGCCTCGATGGGACTAACGTCTCCAGAAGGATGGCGAAGTTCAACCCTCTTTGCGGAGGATCCGGAATCGGCCGACCCATGCCGGGGGCACCGGGCGGCCGAAAGGGCTCAGGCCTTCACGCCGCCGCTCGCCAGGCCGCCCTGCCACCAGCGCTGCATGAACAGGAAGGCGGCGATCACCGGCAGCACGCTGACCAGGGCGCCGGCCATGACGATGCTGAACAGCACCGTGCCGCCGCTGCCCGAGGTGGCCGAGGCGTACCATTGCGACAGGCCGACGGTGATCGGGAAATACTCCGAGGAGCTGAGCATCACCAGCGGCAGGAAGTAGTTGTTCCAGGTCGAAACGAAGGCCAGGATCAGCACCGTGGCGAAGCCCGGCATCAGCAGGCGGAAGGCGATCCGGCCGAAGATGTGCAGTTCGCCCGCGCCGTCGACGCGGCCGGCCTCGATCAGCTCGTTCGACACGGCGTCCTCGATGTAGACGCACATCAGGAACACGCCGGGCGGGAACACCATCGACGGCAGGATGATCGCGATCGGCGTGTTCACCAGCCCGATCTTCGACAGCATCAGGAACAGCGGTACTGACAGCGCCGTCTGCGGGATCATCACCGCCCCCAACACCAGGGCGAAGAACAGCCGCTTGCCCCGGAATTGGTACTTGGCGAAGGCATAGCCGGCGCAGGTGGCCAGGAGCGCGGCGCCGAGGCCGGAGATGGCGGCGTAGAGGAAGGTGTTCAGCAGCCAGCGGGCGAAGGCGCCGTCCTGATAGGTGAACAGGCCCTGCAGGTTGTCCCACAGATGGAAGTCGCCGGCGAACCAAAGGCCGAACGTGCCGAACAGGTCGGCATTGCTCTTGGTCGCCGAGACGATGACATAGAGCAGCGGGATGAAGGTGTAGACGAAGTAGACGCCCAGCACCGCGGTCAGCAACCAGCGCTGCCGCCGGAAGGCGGCGGAGCGGACGGTGCGCGCCGCGATCGTCACCGCCGGCCCCTGCGGTTGGTCAG
Source organism: Inquilinus limosus MP06 (assembly GCF_000767795.1). Taxonomy (GTDB): domain Bacteria; phylum Pseudomonadota; class Alphaproteobacteria; order DSM-16000; family Inquilinaceae; genus Inquilinus; species Inquilinus limosus_E. Next base: position 8,995 of record NZ_JANX01000108.1, read on the forward strand.
CAGCATGAAGCCATAGGACGCCACCGCCACCACCGCCCCCAGCAGGAAGGAGATCGCCGCCGAGTAGTTGTACTGCTGCGAGACGAAGGCCTGGGTGTAGGCATAGTAGTTCGGCGTGTAGTGGCTGTTGATCTGGCTCGGCGCCAGGTTGCGGAACAGGTAGGGCTCGGTGAACAGCTGCAGCGTGCCGATGATCGAGAAGATCACGGTGACGATGATGGTGGGCACGATCAGCGGCAGCTTGATCCGCAGCGAATGCTGCAGCGCCGTGGCGCCGTCGATCGCCGATGCCTCCTCCAGGTCCCGCGGGACCGATTGCAGGGCGGCATAGTAGATGATCATGTTGTAGCCCATGTACTCCCACACCGCGATGTTGGCGAGCGAGGGGAGCAGGCCGCCGCCGGACAGGAAGTCGATCCTGCCGAACCCCATGGCCTCGGACATCTGGCTGAACGGGCCGAAGGCCGGGCCGTAGAGATAGCCCCACAGCAGCGCGGCGATCACCCCCGGCACCGCATAGGGGATGAAGAAGGCGACGCGGAAGAAGCCGCGGGCGAGGGCCAGGCCGCTGTCCAGGATCAGCGCGAAGGCCAGCGCCAGCCCCAGCATCACCGGCATCTGCATGAAGCCGAACTGGAACAAGAGGCCGACGCCGTCCCAGAAGTTCTTGTCGTGGATGGCGCGAATGTAGTTGTCGAGCCCGACGAAGCGGGCGCCGCCGACCAGCGTCTCCCGGAACAGGCTCATCTGGAAGGCATAGAGCAGCGGCGCGATCAGGAAGCCGGCGAACAGCAGCAGGAACGGCGCCAGGAAGACATAGGGCGCCAGCTTGCGGCCGATCAGGATCCGGGCATGGCCCCGGGTACCGGCGGACGTCGCCGTCACGGCGCGCCCGCCGGCCCCGAGCTCAGAGGACGGTGAAGCCCTGGTCGTTGGCATAGGCCACGACGGTGTCCTGCACCCGGTCGAAGGCCTGGGCCAGGGTGCCGTTGCCGGCAATGGCGGCGGCCATCTCGTCCTGAAGCTGCTGGTTCACATAGTCCTGGAACGGCGCGAATTCGAAGCTCGGGTCGACCTGGTTCTCCGAGACCGCGAAGATCTCATTGACCTTCTGGCCGCCGTAGAAGTCGTAGCCGTGGCCCATCAGCTCCTTGTCGTCGATCAGGTCCTTCAGCACAGGGAACAGGAACTGCTTGGTGTTCCACAGCTTCGACGCCTCGGGGTCGGCGCCCATGAACTGGCAGAACAGCGCCGCCTCCTTCGGGTGCTGCGAGGCGGTGAAGGCCGCGAAGGTCGACCCGCCCCAGTTCGAGGTGATCTTGCCGCCCTTCTGCCATTGCGGCATCGGCGCCGCCCGCCACTGGCCGAAGCTCTTCTTCATCGACTGCTGCATCAGCACCGGCGCCCAGGCCGCGGTGACCCAGGAGGCATAGGTGCCGGCGTCCAGCCCAGCGAACCATTCGGTGGTCCACATCGGCTTGACGTCGACCGCCTTGGCGTCGATCAGCTTCTGCCAGTAGGCGGCCCAGTTCTTGGCGATGTCGTCGTTGATCGCGATCTTCAGGCTGGTGCCGTCCAGGTGGAACGGCCGCCAGCCGGCCTGCCACAGCACGGCGCAGACCCAGCCGGCGTCGGAGGCGCCGAAATCGCACATGAAGGTGCCGGGCGCCTTCTCCTTCAGCTTGATCGCCTGCTCGGCATAGTCGTCCCAGGTCTCGGGCACCGACAGGCCGTTCTTGTCGAACACGTCGGCGCGATACAGCAGGCCCATCGGCCCGCTGTCCCAGGGCACGGCATAGATCTTGCCGCCGTCGGTCACCGACTTCCAGGTCCAGTCGATGAATTTCGGGCCGACCTCGCCGACGCCCTGAGGCGCCAGGTCGGCCAGCACGCCCAGCTGCTTGAAGCTGGCGATCGAGTTGAATTCCATCTGCGCCACGTCCGGCAGGCCGCTACCGGCCTTGATCGCGTTGCGCAGCTTGACGTAGTGCGGCGGGCCCTGGCCGACATTCTCGAGCTTGACCGAGATGCCGGGATACTTCTTCTGGAACAGGTCGACCTGGGTCTGGGTGTCGGGCGTCCAGGCCCAGAACAGCAGCTCGACCTTGTCCTGCGCCCGCGCCGTGGCCGGCAGACCGGCCACGGCAGGCGCCACCAGCGCGCCGGCCGTGCCCTGCAGGAAGCGGCGCCGACCGATCGTCAGCGCCGCGTCGAGCGTCGGTCCCATGGCGAAACCCGGTTTGGTCCCGGTCGTCTCCGACATTTCGTTTCCTCCCTGGGGTGTTCGTCTCTGATCTCGCAAAGCGAGTCGGCAATTCCTTGCAACAATCAGAACATGGGAAGCCGCTTCGCTGTCAATGCGGCACCGGACGGGCGGCGGTTTGTCCAGGAGGGCGGACATGGGCAACCCGATCCGGCTGGCCGGGCAGGGGGCGCCGTGCCTAACCTGTCCGCCGATGTCCCCGAAGCCGGACGGCCGCGATGCTCCCGATCTCCTTCCAGCTCTACTCCGCCCGGTTCTTCCCGCCGCTGGAAGCCCAGCTCGACTGGCTCAAGCAATGCGGCTACGACGCGGTCGAGCCCTGGCTGCCGGCCTACGAGGCCGATGTGCAGACATTCCGCCGGCAGATCGACGCCGCCGGCCTGGCCTGCTCCGGCTTCCACATGCCGCTGGCCGGGCTGGTGAACGAGCCGCAGCGATTCTTCGACTATGCCCATGCCATGGGCACCGACACGCTGATCCCGCCCTACCTGACCCTGGCGGAGCGCAGCATCACCGCCGATGGCTGGCGCCGGGTCGGCGCGCAGCTGGCGGAGGGGGCGGCGAAGGCGAAGGCCGAAGGGCTGAAGGTCGCCTGGCACAATCACGACTTCGAGTACCGGCGGCTGGAGGATGGCAACCGGCCGATCGACCTGCTGCTGGAGGCGGCGGGGCCGGGCGTCGATTTCGAGATCGACATCGGCTGGGTCACTCGCGGCTGGGCCGATCCGGCGCAGGAGCTGGCGCGCTATGCCGACCGCATCACCGCGATCCAGCTGAAGGACACGGCCCGCGCCGGCACCGCCGCCGACGAGGGCTGGACCGCCACCGGCGACGGCATCATCGACTGGCCGTCCCTGGTCCCGCTGTTCGCGACCACCCGCGCCGCCGTGCTGGTGGTCGAGCACGACAACCCGGCCGATTGGAAAACCTTCGCGGCGCGGTCGATCGCCTATATCCGCAAGCTGGTGGGAGAGTAGGAGGCCGTTTGGCTCGACAGGAGGCCTTCGGGAAGGTCGAGCCGCATCAGAAGAACGAAGCTGGCCTCGCGAGCTTGCGCGAGCGCGTCCTCATGCCGCCCTGTCCCCAACTGTGCCGCGGCCAGCCTGGCAAGCTCCGTCGTGCTTTTTGCCTGCAGTTCATCATAGGCCGGGTGCTCGGGATGACAGGCAAAGACGACACGATTCAGCAACTCGCCATCCTCAGCCAGGATCTGGACGTCGATGGCATGGCCCCATGGCCGGTCGGCCCGGACGAACCGGCAACGGCGGTTCGCCCCAGCGATGGCGTAGCTGAAATCGTCCTGCTGCATCTGCGCCCCCGCCGGGTCTCTCTCGAAGACGGCACACTATACCATCAACCCGGCATATTGCTCCGTCATGGCGAGCCCCGAAGGGGCGTGGCCATCCAGGGATCGAGCCGCTGGATGGCCACGCCGGCTCGCCATGATGACGAAGGAACGAAGAGGACGATCTTCACGGCTGATTGGTGTCACCCGGCCGGGAAGAACCGGTTCCCCGGCCGCGGCAGGCCGAGATGGTCGCGCAAGGTCGTGCCCTCGTATTCCGTGCGGAAGATGCCGCGGCGCTGCAGCTCCGGCACCACCCGGTCGACGAAGTCGTCGAGGCCGCCGGGCAGGTAGGGGAACATCACGTTGAACCCATCCGAGCCCTCGCCGTCGAGCCAGGCCTGCATCTCGTCGGCGATCGTCGCCGGGGTGCCGACGAAGGCCAAGCCGGCATAGCCGCCCAGGCGCTGGGCCAGCTGGCGCACGGTCAGCCCCTCGCGCTCCGCCAGCTCCAGCACCCGCTCGCGGCCGGTCTTGCTGGCATTGGTCTCCGGGATCGGCGGCAGCCTGGCGTCCGGGTCGAAGCCGGAGGCGTCGGTGCCCAGCGCGATCGACAGCGAAGCGATGGCGCTCTCGTAGTGCACCAGACTGTCCAGCCTGGCGCGCTTGGCCCGCGCCTCCTCCACCGTGTCGCCGACCACGACGAAGGCGCCGGGCAGGATCTTCAGATGGTTCCGGTCGCGGCCGGCCTTCTCCGCCCGGGCCTTCACATCGGCGTAGAAGCGCTGGCCGTCGGCGAGGGTGGAGCCGGAGGCGAACACCACCTCCGCCGTCTCCGCCGCCAGCTGCCGCCCGGCGTCGGAGGCGCCGGCCTGCACGATCACCGGCCAGCCCTGCGGCGGCCGGGCGATGTTCAGCGGCCCGCGCACCGACAGGTTCGGCCCCTTGTGGTTCAGCACATGAAGCTTCGCCGGGTCGAAATAGAGGCCGGCCTCGACATCGCGGATGAAGGCGTCGTCGGCCCAGCTGTCCCACAGCCCGGTGACGACGTCGTAGAACTCGCGGGCGCGGCCGTAGCGCTCGTCATGCTCCATATGCTCCTCGAGCCCGAAGTTCAGCGCCGCGTCGGGGTTCGAGGTGGTGACGATGTTCCAGCCGGCCCGGCCGCCGCTGAGATGGTCCAGCGAGGCGAAGCGCCGGGCGATGTGGTAGGGCGCGTCGAAGGTGGTCGAGGCGGTGGCGACCAAGCCGATGCGCTCGGTGGCGCCGGCCAGGGCCGACAGCAGGGTGAAGGGCTCGAACGAGGTCACCGTGTGGCTGCGCTTCAGCGCCTCCACCGGCATGTTCAGCACGGCCAGGTGGTCGGCCATGAAGAAGGCGTCGAACTTGCCGCGCTCCAGCGTCCGGGCGGCGCGCTTGAGCAAGGGGAAGTTGAAGTTGGCGTCCGGGACGGCGCCGGGATAGCGCCAGGCGCCGGTGTGGATGCTGGCCGGGCGCATGAAGGCGCCGAGATGCAGCTGGCGGTCGCGACTCAAGGATCACCTCTCGCCCGGTGCGGGCGGGTTGCGGGCATGTCCTCGGCGGCGCGACGCCATTCTGGCCGGCCAGGGCGATCCGCGCAACAGGGTGGCGATGTCCCTGGGGGATCTCATCTCGTTGCAAACACATTGTTTTCTTGTATTAATTTGCATTCCTGTTCATGATGTGTTCTATGGAATGCGCGCAGACCGATCCGATGCCGGACAGCCCGGCCGCTCCCCAGGGGGAGCGGGCGGCGGATCTGTGCGTGCTGGCGGAGCTGGTCGAGATCCAGATGTCGATCGCCCGGGCGACGCAGCAGGAGGCGCTGCAGGCGCCGG
>NZ_JANX01000109.1 GCF_000767795.1 Inquilinus limosus MP06
GGAACAGCGGGTCGTGTTCCAGCACCGGGCCGACGCCGTCGATCTGCACCTTCTCGGCCTCCGGCACGAAGAACACGGCATGGGGGTTGCCCATCGACACGCCGACCCCGTCCGTCAGCAGGCCGGACGACACCGGCAGGTGCAGCGTGTCGGCTTCATGCGCCAGCGGGATGTCCTGCCAGCCCAGCCGGGCCGGGCCCATGTCGACGGTGACGCCGCCCTGCGGGGCGGTGCGGCACTCCAGCAGGCCGCCGCGGGTCTCCACCACCAGCGCGTCGGCGCCGGTATCGGCCATCACCAGGGCGGCGACGCAGCGCGTGCCGTTGCCGCAGGCGCCCGATTCGGTGCCGTCGGCGTTGAGGATGCGCATGAACACGTCGGCGCCGCTCGTCTGTGTCGGCTCGATCACCAGCAACTGGTCGAAGCCGACGCCGCGGTGCCGGTCGGCGATGCGCCGCGCCTGGTCGGGATGGACCGTGATCGGCCGCTCGCGCGCGTCCAGCACGACGAAGTCGTTGCCCAGCCCGTGCATCTTCCAGAACGGCAGCCCGTCCATCGCCCGCTCCCAAGGTCTCTCCCGCTCTCATATGGCATCAACCGGCCCCCCGGCGCGAGGGCGGAGCCCTGCGTGATCGACAGGGCGAGGGCCGGCGGCTAGCATGGCGGGCGACGGTGCCCCGGGAGACCGGGGTGAAAAGGGAAGCCGGTGCGCCTTTCGGGGCAAGGCCGGCGCTGCCCCCGCAACTGTAGGCGGCGAGCCCGCGCCCGAAGCCACCGGACCATTCCGGGAAGGCGGGCGCCCCGGGCGGCGACCCGCGAGCCAGGAGACCTGCCGTCGGATTTGTGCGTGTGACGGGGCGGGGTGTCCCCGGGCGGCGCGCCGGACGGCAGGCAGGGCCTGTCCGCCGGCTCCCTCCCGCGACCCCCTGCCGAAGGCGGGAGATGATGTGGTGACCGATCTGACCGTGCGGCCGCTGGGCGCCGCGGATGTGCCGATGCTGCTCGACATGCTGCGCGAGCTGGCGGCGTTCACCGGAGATTTGGCGGCGATGACGGCGCAGCGCGCCGATCTCGACGAGGCGCTGGCCGAGGTGCCGCCGCGCTTCCGCGGCCTGATCGCCGAGGATGGCAGCGGCGTGGTCGGCTACGTCACCTACACCATCGACTATTCGATCTGGACCGGGGGCGACTTCATCCGCGTCGACGACGTCTATGTCCGCGAACGGGCGCGCGGCCGCGGCATCGGCCGGCAGCTGATGCGGGCCCTGGCCGATATCGGCGTGTCGCAGGCGATGCGGGTGCGGTGGGAGATGGCGTCGGACAATGCCGGGGCCCGCAGGCTTTACGACGGCATCGGCGCCGGGCCGGAGGACAAGACGATCTGGCGCTGGCCGGTCGCCGCCATGGAGGGTTTCCTGAACCGGACCGAGCCGCCGCCGGCCCCTGATGCCGTGCCCTCCGAGGCCGGCCGCGGCCTGCCGGGCGAGGATGGATTCATCCTGGTGCTGCGCCGGGAGAAGGGCTGACCCGGCGGCCGCATTGACTCCGCGGCCCCACCCGTCTAGAAGACCCGGCGTTGCGGGATCGGCCCGCAATGAGACCCCATGGGGTGCCGCCAGTCCGCGAGTGTCGCGCACTGGCGCTTTTCCGTTTGGGGTCACGCAATTCGAAGGGCGATCATGTTCGAAGGTCTGAGCGGCCGTCTCGGCGACATCTTCGACCGGCTTCGCAAGCGCGGCGCGCTGACGGAGGCCGATGTCGGCGCCGCCATGCGCGAGGTGCGCGTGGCGCTGCTGGAGGCCGATGTCGCCCTGCCGGTGGTCAAGGACTTCATCGACAAGGCGCGCGAACGGGCGGTCGGGGCGGAGGTGCTGCGCTCGGTCACCCCCGGCCAGCAGGTCATCAAGATCGTCCATGACTGCCTGGTCGAGATGCTGGGCGGCACCGCGGGCGAGATGCCCGACCTCAACGCCGCCACGCCAATCAACCTGATCGCCGTGCCGCCGGTGCCGGTGCTGATGGTCGGCCTGCAGGGCTCGGGCAAGACCACCACCACCGGCAAGATCGCCCTGCGCCTGAAGGACCGGGACAACAGACGGGTCCTGATGGCGTCGCTCGACACGCGGCGCCCGGCCGCGCAGGAGCAGTTGAAGATCCTGGGCGAGCAGATCGGCGTCACCACCCTGCCGATCATCCCGGGGCAGGAGCCGCTGGCCATCGCCCGCCGCGCCATGGAGCGCGGCCGGCTCGAGGGCTTCGACGTCGTCCTGCTCGACACCGCCGGCCGGCTCGCCATCGACGAGGAGCTGATGGCCGAGGTGGTGGCGATCCGTGACGCCACGAAGCCGACCGAGACCCTGCTGGTGGCCGACGCCATGACCGGCCAGGACGCGGTCAACGTCGCCCGCACCTTCCATGAGCGGGTCGGCGTCACCGGCATCGTCCTGACCCGGGTCGACGGCGACAGCCGCGGCGGCGCCGCCCTGTCGATGCGCGCCGTCACCGGCCAGCCGATCAAGCTGATCGGCATGGGCGAGAAGATGGACGCGCTGGAGCTGTTCCATCCCGACCGCATCGCCAACCGCATCCTCGGCATGGGCGACGTCGTCAGCCTGGTCGAGAAGGCGGCGCAGACGATCGAGAAGGAGGATGCCGAGAAGCTCGCGGCCAAGATCCAGAAGGGCGAGTTCGACCTGGAGGACCTGGCCTCGCAGCTGCGCCAGATGCGGAAGATGGGCGGGCTGCAGGGGCTGATGGGCATGCTGCCCGGCGTCGGCAAGATCAAGGACCAGATGAAGACCGCCGGGCTGGACGACAAGATGATCAAGCGGCAGGAGGCGATCATCTCCTCGATGACGCCGACCGAGCGCCGCAACCCCAAGATCATCCACGCCAAGCGCAAGGTCCGCATCGCCGCCGGCTCCGGCAGCACGGTGCAGGACGTGAACAAGCTGCTGAAGCAGCATCAGCAGATGGCCGACATGATGAAGCGGATGAAGAAGCTGGGGAAGGCCGGGCTGATGCGCGGCATGCCCAAGCTGCCGCCCGGCATGCTGCCGCCCGGCTTCAAGATGTAGGGGCGGTTCCGGCCGCCCTTCGTAGGTTTCGAGAATTCTAGAGTTTGACCTGAGGAGAGTACGTCCATGTCCGTCAAGATCCGCCTGACCCGCGGCGGCGCCAAGAAGCGCCCGTTCTACTCGATCGTGATCGCCGACACGCGCAGCCCGCGCGACGGCCGCTTCATCGAGAAGGTCGGCACCTACAACCCGATGCTGGAGAAGGACCACCCGGAGCGCCTGGTGCTGAAGGGCGACCGGATCAAGCATTGGCTGTCGGTCGGCGCCCAGCCGACCGAGCGCGTCGCCAAGTTCCTCGGCCAGGCCGAGCTGGCGCCGATGCCGAAGTACCGCGAGACCCCGTCGAAGTCGGCCCCGAAGGCGAAGGCCCAGGAGCGCGCCAAGGCTGCGGCCGAGGCTGCCGCTGCCGCCGCCGAGGCTCCGGCCGAGGCCTGATCCGTACCGGTTCTTCCTTCCGCTCTCCTCCTTTGTCATGCCCGGGCTTGACCCGGGCATCCAGGGGCCGCCGGCACGGCGTCGACAGTCTCTGGATCACCGGGTCAAGCCCGGTGATGACAATGTTGGGAGAAGGCGAGGAGCGGAACCGCAACCGGATCCTCCGCCATGTCTCAATCCTCCAAGGTCTGCGTCGGCCAGATCACCGGGGCGCACGGCGTCCGCGGCCTGGTGAAGATCAAGCCCTTCACCGCCGCCCCGGAGGACCTGACCGCCTATGGCCCGGTCTCGGACGAGGCCGGGGCGCGGCGGCTCGCCCTGCAACTGCTGTCCTGGGCCAAGGACCAGTGGATCGTGAAGGTCGAGGGCGTCGCCGACCGCGACGCGGCCGACGCGCTGCGCGGCCTGCGGCTCTATGTCGACCGCGCCGCGCTGCCGGAGACCGAGGAGGACGAGTTCTACCATGCCGACCTGATCGGCCTGCGGGCGGAGCTCGCGGACGGATCGGTGTTCGGCACGGTGCGCGGCGTGTTCGATTTCGGCGCCGGCGAGATGCTGGAGATCGCGCGGCAGGGCGCGGGGCCAGGGGGCTCGTCTGTGATGATGCCCTTCACCCGCGCCGCGGTGCCGGTGGTCGACATCGCCGGCCGCCGCATCGTCGTCGACCCGCCGGCCGGGCTGCTGGAGCCGGCGGAGCGTCCGCCGGAAGAGGGCAAGGACGAGGGCTGACATGCCTTGGACCGCCCGCGTCCTGACGCTGTTTCCGGAGATGTTTCCGGGCCCGCTCGGCCAGTCCCTGGCCGGAAAAGCGCTGGCGCGCGGCGACTGGATGCTGGAATCGGTGGACATTCGCGGCTTCGCGCGCGATAAGCACCGCTCGGTCGACGACGCCCCCTTCGGGGGCGGCGCCGGCATGGTCATGCTTCCCCAGGTTCTGGACGACGCCGTGCAGGCGGTCCGCCGCCCGGGGGAGCGGCTGATCTATCTGAGCCCCCGCGGCCGGCTGCTCGATCAGGCGCTGGTGCGGGAGCTGGCGGCGGAGCAGGCGATCGTCCTGCTCTGCGGCCGGTATGAAGGGGTCGACCAGCGGCTTCTCGACGCCCAGGGGGCGGAGGAGGTCAGCCTGGGCGATTTCGTCCTGTCCGGCGGCGAGATCGCCGCGCTGGCCCTGATCGATGCCGTGGTGCGCCTGCTCCCCGGCGTCATGGGCAACGCGGAGAGCGCCGGGGAGGAGAGTTTCGGGGACGAGTTCGGGGCGGGTCTCCTGGAGTACCCGCTGTACACCCGGCCGGCCCTGTGGACGGGTGCCGACGGCGCATCCCGCGCGGTGCCGGAGATCCTGGTCTCCGGTGACCATGCGAAGGTGCGGCGCTGGCGCCTGGAACAGGCGGAAAGCATCACCCGGGAGCGACGCCCGGACCTCTGGCAGCGATATCTCGCCGTGAACCCCGAAAGGGCGGAAGGCGGCGGGAGCCACGTCCGAAAGCGCCCGGGTCGAGACCGACGTAGAGACACCAAGGAACAAGAAGGACGAGAGCCATGAACATCATCCAGACGATCGAGCAGGAGCAGGTCGACAAGCTGACCGCCGACCGCAAGATCCCGGATTTCCAGCCCGGCGACACCGTCAAGGTGAACGTCAAGGTCATCGAGGGCACGCGCGAGCGCGTGCAGGCCTATGAGGGCGTCTGCATCGGCCGCAAGAATGCCGGCCTGAACAGCCACTTCACCGTCCGCAAGATCAGCTATGGCGAGGGCGTCGAGCGCGTCTTCCCGCTGTACAGCCCGCGCATCGACTCGATCGAGGTCGTCCGCCGCGGTGCCGTCCGCCGCGCCAAGCTCTATTACCTGCGCGACCGCCGCGGCAAGGCCGCGCGCATCACCGAGCGCCGGGACAACAAGCCCCAGCAGGAGCAGAAGGAGGGCTGATCGCCTCTCCGGATTCATCGGGTCTGATCGGGGGCCGGCGCGCTGCGCCGGCCCTTTTCGTTTGCAGGCCCCGGACGATGTCTCGCAGGAGGGGTTTCGGCATTTCGGGAGTTGTCCCGGATCGGCTCCAGGCTTGCGCATTGATGCGCGATCTTCGCCGGATCATCACCGAACCGTCAAAAAACCGCGATCTCCATAGGAACCGAATCGGGTCTGGTCCGTTCTCCCTAATCGTTGGGGACCCTGTCAGGGGGGATGGCCATGTGGCCCAGCGATCTGAGGGTGCGCCGGGTGACGCCTTTTGCGGCGCAGACTCCGGCCCGGAAGACGGATCCGACCTTCGTCAGCGCGGTCGACAAGGCCAGGCAGCCGCCCGTCGGCCAGCCGATCACCGACGGCAAGGACGACCGCACCACCTTCGGGCCTGACGACCCGGCCCTCGGCGTCTACGGCGCTGGGGTGACGCCGCTCAAATGGCCGTTCCGGATCTTTGCCGATGCCGGCGTCGATCCGACCGACAACGCCGCGCTGCGGGGCCAGATGGCCGCGACCGGCGTGCTCGACCCCAAGGCCTTCGGCACCCGCCCGGCCGCGTCGCCCGATGCCGAATACGAGCTGCAGCCCGGCCAGATGGTCTGGGCCCTCGACCAGACCCGCATGGGGTATCTCGAGGAGCAGCGCGGGCTGCTGGCGAAGGTCGAGGATCCGAAGAACGCCGGCGACAAGACCAAGCTGACCGAGCAGCTGCAGGACAGCGTGATCCGCGAGATCGACTACGCCGCGACGCAGCAGGCGGTGCCCGATTTCGATGCCCTGGCGGCGCCGCTGGCGCAGCGGGCGCCGAACGACCCGACCTACAAGGCGGCCCTGGACGCGGCGCGGACTCATTTCGACAACCGCTGGAAGACCGAGGGCCGCACCCCCGACCAGATCGGCAAGCTGATCGCCGCCGCCAAGGACGGCAAATACGACGACGTCACCGCGGAGACGCGGCGCCAGCTGGTCGCCATCGCCGATGCCGCCAAGGCCGAGCTGGGCGACAAGGCGACGCCGGAGGCGCTGGCGGCGGCGATCGACAAGCGCGCCGGCGTGTATCTGACCTTCGACGCCAGCAACGCCGCCGATCCCAGGAAGTCTGCCTATCTCGACGCCGTCCGCCGGGGCCAGGCGGAAGCGACCAAGGAGGTGCTGGTCGACCGGCCGATCGCCGAGGTGCGCAAGGCCGCCGGGCTCGACCCGAACGGCACCGATGTGCCGCCCCTGAACGAGCGGCAGACCACGGACCTGCTGAAGAAGCTGGCCGAGGTCACCGATCCGCAGCATGCAATGCCGCAGCAGGTGCAGGACATCCTGTCCGACCCGCGGATCTTCAGCCAGGACCCGAAGACGCCGGGCCTGCTGAACCAGGCGGTCGACCGCATGGCGCATTGGAAGCCGGGCGGCGACGGGCCGTATGAGGACATGGTCCCGAACCTGGCCCATATCGTGCAGAATCTGTCGGAGACCGACGGCGGCAAGCCGGGCAAGGGCAAGACCCTGGTCGACGCCCTGGCGTCGCAGATCCTGTCCAAGGTGCCGGCGCAGCCGAAATACGACGGCACCGAGCGCAACATGTTCGCGGACGCGCAGTATTTCGGGACCGAGCTGCGCCGCGCCGCCGGCAAGGGTGACGTGGCGTTGTCCCTGGCCGTGGCCGGCCAGGCGGACAAGGCCGGTGACACCGACCAGACGAAGCACAAGGGCGACAAGTACTACCACAACTTCTACCACGCGCTGCGGGACGCGTCGGTCGACGCGGCCCGGGCGGGCATCGAGGATTTCGGCGGCAGCTTCGACAAGCAGGGCCAGCAGCTGATCAAGGATGCGGGGTTCTTCGCCCACCCGCTGGCCAATTATGGCCAGGGCCGCACCAAGGCACAGCAGGCCCAGGACATCGCGGCGATGCGGAAGGCCGATCCCGGCGCGGCGAAGACATACGACGCCACCGCCGCGGAATACAGCCGGATGGTCGAGGTGCGGCAGGGCATCACCCAGACGGTCGACGCCTACAAGCAGGACCTCGCCGGCATCGAGGGCTTCGACCGCAAGGTGGAGAACGGGTCGCCGCTCCGGACCGACACGAAGCAGGAGAGCGTGATCAAGGCGGCCGAGGCGATGCCGAAGCCGCTGGGCGACGAGCCGAAGAACCCGGACACCACGCCCAGCCCCTCGATCTGGTTCCAGCGGTCGGAGCGGCTGTTCACCACCCACTTCACCCTCGAAGGGCTGAAGGCGGTGCTGCCGCAGGACAAGTACCTCTACGCCCGCTACGCCACGCTCGGCACCGACGGCCTCAGCCAGCAGGAGGTGGCCCGGGTCAGCCAGGCGGGCGGGGGCGACTGGTTCAATCCGCGGCTGCTCAGCCGCTTCTCCGGCGGCCTCAGCAGCTTCCTGTTCGAGAAGAACGCGCTGTCCCTCGCCGACGACCCGGCCTCCCAGTGGAACGACTATCTCTATGTTCCGGTGCATGCCTCGATGGGGGCGTCGGCCCTGGCGTCGACTGTCCTGCCCGACAGCTGGAAGGAAGCGATCTGGAGCTCCGATCCGAAGGGCCTGGCCAACACGCCCTTCAACCAGCGCTACAACGCGGCGCTCGGGCGCATCGACAAGCTGGCGGTGTCCGACGGGGTCAAGGGCTTCCTGCGCGGCGCCGCGGCCGGGATGCTGAAGGACGTGCCGGACGTCGCCTACATCCTGGTCGACGGCGCCAACTCCGTCGCCAACTTCTTCCAGTATGACGACTGGGTGAAGGGCGTCGGCTACGGGGTCAGCGTCCTCGGCGACGCGGCCTTCGTCACCTCGGCCGCCGCCGGGGTGTCGGAGGCGATCGGCGGCAGCGGGCTCATCCTCGGCCTCGGGGCGACGGCCTGGACCGGGATCGGCGCGGCGCTGATGCTGATCGGGTCCGGCATCGTCTACTTCAAGGGCCGTTACGACACCGCCCACACCTACGACGCCGCCGACCAGCGCTACCTCGAATATCTCGACGTGCCGAAGGACGTCGCCCAGACCATCGCCTATGCCAGGACCACCGATGAGGGCGGCCGCAGCACGGGGCTGGGTCTGACGGCGGTGTTCGACCGGCTGGGCAAATCCAACCAGGACATGATCGCGCTGCTGAAGCGGCTGACGCCGGATCAGGCCAAGGCGCTGGCCACCAACGCCAAGAACATCAAGCTGGATTCCGACGGCAAGCCGGTGCTGACCCAGGACGACGAGGCCTACTTGGCCCTGCCGATGGACCCGACCAAGTCCGACGTCTCGCGCTACAGCGTGATCAGCTACAACGGCCAGACCAAGCGCTGGGAAGACCCGGTGACGCGGATGTACTGGACCCCGGGGGCGAAGCGCTGGGTCTTCGACCCGAAGATCAGCAACAGCATGGGCACGATCCCGCCGCAGCAGGACCCGCCCGTCTCCTACGATCCCGCCACCGGCACGCTGCAGCGGTCATCCACCTACCGGATCATCCGGCCGGAGAGCGTCGTCGGGCTGGAGAACTGGATGTTCGTGAACGGCCTGATCTGAGGCGGCTTTTTCGTCTTGCGCGGTCACCCGGCAGCCAGGCCCTGCGCCGCCGGGACGATGTCGTCGGTCAGCAGGCCGTGCAGCTGCTCCAGATAGCCGTCGCGCGACCGGGCCGTCGGGTCGGAGGTCATGACCACGGTCAGGCCGAGATCGGGCACAACATAGACCATCTGCCCGCCGAAGCCCCAGGCGTAGTAGACCGGGTGGCCCTGCGCCGCGGTGATGAACCAGCCATAGCCATAGGCATGGCCTGTGAAAGGCGACTGGGTTCGCGGTGTCCATGACGCTGCGACCCAGCCTTCCGGCAGCACCCGCCGGCCGTCGATCATCCCGTCCTGGCGGTACAGCTCGCCGAAGCGCAGCAGGGCGCGGGGCGACAGCACCATGTCGTTGCCGCCGACATAGATGCCCTGCGGGTCGCGCGGCCACTCCGGGATGGTGATGCCCAGCGGCCGGCCCAGCCAGTCGCGCATCAGCGCCAGGGTGCTGCGGCCGGTCAGCCGGGTCAGGGCCGCCGACAGCAGGTGGCTGTCGCCGGTCGAATACAACATGCGCCCGCCGGGCCGGTCGACGAAGGGCCGGGACAGGATGTAGCGCACCCAGTCCGGGCTGCTGGTCCAGCGCCCGTAATTCGGGCCGGAGGTGCGGTCCAGCCCGGCCCGCATCGACAGCAGGTGGTCGATGGTGACCTGGCCCAGCAGCGGGTCCGGGTTCGGCGGCAGCTCGCCGGCCAGGATCGGCGCCACCGGCTGGTCCAGCCCGGTGAACACCTTGCGCTCCAGCGCGATGCCGACCAGCGCCGACAGCACCGATTTCGAGGCCGATTTGATGTTGACCGGCCGGTCCAGCGCCGGGCCGCGGAAGGCGCGCTCGGCCACCGTCACGCCGTCGCGGGCGATGATCAGCGCCCGCAGCCGCGGCAGCGCCGCCGCCCGCTGCAGCACGGCGTCCAGCAAGGCCGGATCCAGCTGCGGCTCGGGCGCCACGGCGATGAGGGATGAGGGCGCGGGCAGGGCGACGGAAGGGGGCGTCGCCAGCAGGAGGCCGGACGCAATCAAGGGCAGAAACCAGGTCCGGAACCGTCGCATCCCGCGAATGTGGGCCCGGCGCAGCGAAGCGCAAGAGGCTGCCCGCCTCCTCCGTAAGTCGCGTTTCCGACGATGCCGTCCCGGCCTAGGCTCGACGGAAACGCAGCAACGGAGGCTGGCGATGGCGGCACGATGGCTGCTTCCGGTCCTGGTCCTGGCCGCCGGCCCCGCCGCGGCCCAGACGCCGGTCGCGGTGTTCCCGTTCGAGCTGGCCGACACCAGCGGCGAGGCGGCGCCGTCCAGCCATGACGCCCGGATCGCGCTGGCCACCGGCCATCTGGCCCGCAAGCTGGAGCAGTCCGGCCGCTACCGCCTGGTCGATCTCTCGCTCCTCGCCGCCGAGGTCGCGGCAACCGCGCCGCGCTATGGCTGCGGCGGCTGCTGGCTGGACGTGGCGCGGAAGAGCGGGGCTGATCTGGCGGTGCTGCCCGCGGTGCACAAGGTTTCGACCCTGATCTCGACCATGGATCTCTGGGTCGCCGACCTGCGCAGCGGGCAGTACGTCGCCCATGTCACAGGCCAGATCCGCGGCGACACCGACACGGCCTGGCTGCGCGGCGTCGACTTCCTGGTCGATGAGCGGCTGCTGCGCCAGGCGCCGCCATAGAAGAAGGGGCCGGCTGGGCCGGCCCCTCCGCATCGGTCCGATCGGATCGCCGCTTACTTGGCCGGCTCGAAGGTCGTGCCGGTGCGCTTGAACAGGGCGTAGCCCGACTTGGTGCGGTCGCCCTTGGAATCATAGGCGATGTCGCCCAGCACGGTCTTGTAGTCGCTGCCGTCATGCAGCGCCGCCGCCACCTTCTCCGGATCGGTCGACTTGGCCTTCTTCGCCGCCTCGGCCCAGGCCTGGACCGCGGCATAGGCGTAGAGGGTGTAGCCGGCCGGGTCGATGTTCTTGGCCTTCAGCGCCGCGACCACGTCCTTCGCCGCCGGGTTGGTCTCGGGCGGGTTGTCGATGGTCAGCAGCACGCCTTCGCCGGCCGGGCCGACGATCGACCAGAAGTCCTGGGCGTAGAGCCCGTCGCCGGAGATGAACTGCGCCTTCAGCCCCTGGTCGCGCATCTGGCGCAGCAGCAGGCCGGCCTCGTTGTACAGGCCGCCATAGTAGACGACGTCGATGTTGTCGGCCTTCAGCTTCGAGATCGTGGCCGAGTAGTCGAGCTCGCCCGGCGTGATCGTCTCATAGGCCGCTTCCTTCACCCCGCCGGCATTGACCACCGCCTTGGTGGCGTCGGCCAGGCCCTTGCCGTAGGTGGTGGAGTCCTGGACGAAGGCGATCTTCTTGTCCTTGAAGTGCTCGACGATATAGGCGCCGGCGACCTTGCCCTGCTGGTCGTCGCGGACGACGGTGCGGAACACGGTCTTGTAGCCCTTCTCGGTCAGGTCGACCGCGGTGGCCGAGGGGGTGATCATGATGATCCCCTCCTCGTCATAGACCGGGGCGGCGGCGACGGTGGCGCCCGACAGGGTGTGGCCGACGACGGCGACGACCTTCTTGTTGACCATGTCGTTGGCGACCTGCACGGCCTGACGCGGATCGCCGGCGTCATCGCCGAACTCGACCACGATCTTCTCGCCATTGACCCCGCCGGCGGCGTTGATCGCCTCGACCGCCGCCTCGACGCCGCGCCGCTCCTGCAGCCCGTAGGGTGCGTTGCCGCCGCTCAGCACGAAGGCGGCGCCGATGGTGACGTCGGCCCAGGCGGCCGATCCGGCGAAGACGGTGGCCAGGGCCAGGGCCGAGGCCATCGTCCCGCTGCGGAATCTGCTCATGCGAATCTCCCCTCTTCATCCCGGCGGGCCGGATGCCCGCACTTTGGGCAGAGGGTAAAGCGATTGCGGGCCCGGCGTGAATTCGTTTGTTACAGAACCGGCGTTTCGACCCGAAGCGGCTTCGTTTCGATCGGCCGGCCGGGGCGTTCCGTCAGGAAAATATCCCCGGCCGGGCGTTCCGCGATCGATAGGTCGGATTTATGCCGAATCAGACCGTCTCGGTCACCTTGCTCAGGTTGCGCGGCGCGTCGGGCGACAGGCCGCGGGCTTCGGACAGGGCGGCGACGAAGGGGTAGAAGGCGCCGATCGCCAGGACCGGGTCCAGCGCCGGGTGCAGCGGCGGCGGCAGCGGCAGGGTGGCGCCCTTGACGCCGGGCGCGCCGGCCAGCAGCACATTGGCGCCCAGGCCGCGGAACTCCGCCGCCATCTTCAGCACGCTCTCGCGCCCGCCATCGTTCGGGGCGTAGGCCAGCACCGGGTAGCCGGCTTCGACCAGCGCCTTGGGCCCGTGCATGATCTCGGCCGCGCTCATCGCCTCGGCCTGCAGGATGCAGGTCTCCTTGAACTTCAGCGCGCTCTCCTGGGCGATCGCCAGGTTCAGGCCACGGCCGGCGACCATCATCCGGTCGGCCTTGGCCAGGGCCTCGATGGCGGGCGACCAGTCGCTGCGCACGGCGGTCTCCAGCGCCTCGGGCAGGCGCTGCAGGGCGGCCTTCAGCTCCACATCCTCGGCCCATTCGGCCACCAGCCGGGCGGCGACGACCAGGCTGGCGATGTAGGATTTGGTCGCGGCCACGGCGCGCTCGCGCCCGGCATGCTGGTCCAGGACGATCTCCGCGGCCTGGGCGGCCGGGCTGTCGGTCGAGTTCAGCACGGCGACGGTCAGGGCCCCGCGCTCGCGGGCGCGGCGCACCGGCGTCACCAGGTCCGGGCTGCGGCCGGATTGCGACACGGCGATGGCCAGGCTGCCCTTCAGGTCCAGGTCGGAATGGCCCAGCGTCTCCAGCGAAGGCGGCAGCGAGGCGGTGACCACGCCCAGCCGGCTGCCCAGCAGATAGGCGGCATAGGTCGCGGCGTGGTCGGAGCTGCCGCGGGCGATGGTTACGGCGAAGCGCGGCCGGTCGGCGCGCAGCCGGGCGGCCAAGTCGCGGACCAGATCCGCGTCGGCGGCCAGGAGGTCGGCGATGCGGGCCGGGGCCTCGCGCGCCTCCTCAAGCATGATCGAGGTCAATCGACTCTCCTTCGACATGGACGCCCGTGACCCGCAGGTCGGCGTCGAGAACGACGATGTCCGCCCAGGCGCCGGGCGCCAGGCGGCCGCGATCGGCCAGGCCGAGATAGTCGGCGGCCAGGGTCGAGGTGCGGCGCGACGCCTCCTCCGGCGTCAGGCCGATGGCGACGAAATTGGCGAAGGCACGGTCCATGGTCAGGCAGCTGCCGGCCAGCGTGCCGTCGTCCAGCCGCACGCCGTTGCCGCATTTCCGCACCGTGTAGCGGCCCAGCCGATAGTCGCCGTCCGGCATGCCGCTGGCGGCCGTGGCGTCGGTGACGGCGTAGAGCGACGGGATCGCCCGCAGGGCCGCCCGGATGGCGCCGGGATGGACGTGCAGCAGGTCGGGGATCAGCTCGGCATGCTCGGCATGGGCCAAAGCGGCGCCGACGATGCCGGGGGCGCGGTGGTGCAGCGCTGTCATCGCGTTGAACATGTGGGTGACGCCGTCGACCCCGCGCGAGAAGGCCTCGGCCGCGGTCTCGTAGTCGCAGGAGGAATGGCCCAGCTGCACCCGGATGTCGCGCGCGGCCAGGAAGGCCTGCAGGCTGCCGTCGGGGTCGGCCTCCGGTGCCCAGGTGACGACGCGGATGTCGGCGCGGTCGCAGAAATCCGCCATGCGCGCGAGGTCGGCCGGGATGGCATAGGGCGGCTGGGCGCCCAGCCGGTCCGGGCTGATGAACGGGCCTTCCAGATGCACGCCCAGCACCCGCGCCTCGCCTGCGCGCCGCCCGGCGATCACCCGCCCGGCGCCGTCCAGCGCCGTCTCGATCTCCTCGACCGGGGAGGTCATGGTGGTGGCCAGCAGCGCCGTCGTGCCGTGCCGGGCATGGGTGCGCGCCAGGGTGCGGATCGACGTCTCGCCCTCCATCGCGTCGGCGCCGCCGCCGCCATGGCAGTGCAGGTCGATGAAGCCGGGCAGGATCATCGGGCCGCTCTCCAGCCCCGCGACCGGCTCGACCGCGCGGATGTGGCTGTCGAAGCGCAGCCGGCCGGCGACCCAGCCGCCGGGCGTCAGGATGCGGCCTTCGAGAGTCTTGGTCATGCGTCGCTCCAGGCTTC
>NZ_JANX01000110.1 GCF_000767795.1 Inquilinus limosus MP06
GGGAGAGGTCGGACATCCGAAGGATGTTCGGGTGAAGGCATAGGGACGCTGCCGTGTTCACGGATCTTGCCGTGAGCGAACACAGGATCCGCCCTACCCTGAGACGATCATCCCGGCATCGCCGCCGCGAAGCCCTCACCCGGTCTCGCTTCGCGCGCCCGACCTCTCCCGCAAGCGGGAGAGGCAACGTGCTAGCGACTATCCGGCGGGCCGACGGCTCCATCTCACACCTGCAGCGCCGTGAGGTAGGGCTCGTTGGCCAGGTCGTCGCGCAGGCCCGGGGCAAGGACCAGCCGGTCGCCGGCCACCGCGCTGACATAGAACTGCAGGTGGAAGGCCGAGTCCGTATAGTCGGGCGGGATGACCGCCGCGAAGCCGTCTCCACCCCGCTGCATCGGCATCGCCTTCCAGCGCTCGGCCTGGTTGACGTGGCGGAAGTGCAGCACCGGCTCACCGCCGCCCGGCAGCGCTTCCGCGAGATCGGCCCGGACCTCCACCGCCTCGCCGCGCCGGAAGGTCGTCGGGCCGGTGACGCCCGTCGCCAGGCCGTGCACCGGCACCCGCCCCTGCAGCCGGGCGATGGCGGCTTTTGTCTGGTCGTCGGGATGGATCGTCTCGTGCGGCGCCTCGGACCGCATCGCCTGCAGGTCGGTGAGCTCGATCTCGATCTCGCGCAGCCGCTGCTGCCAGGAGCCGCGCAGCCAGCTCTGCGGCCCATAGGTGAGGTCGTCGTGATAGATGTCGCGCGCGATGTCGGCGATGCCCTGCCATGCCAGCACCGCCCGTTTCAGATGGGCCTCGGCCCGGTCCAGCGTCACCGCCGCCTTGGACAGGATGAACAGCTCCACCCAGGTCGAGGCGCGGAACTTCTGGGCGAAGAACCGGGCGATGCCCGACAGGATGCCGACATCGATGACGATGCGCTGCACCTCCGCCGTCTCGAAGGTGCTGCTGCCCTTGAGCGACACCAGCGCGGTGTCGCAGCCCGCGGCCAGGGTCTCCAGCCAGTCGGCGACGTCGAGCGGCGAATAGCGCCGGTCGGCGCGGCCCTCGTGCAGCGCCTCGGCGAACTCGCGGGGCGTGGCGAAGAGCTGCGGGTCGAAGGTCGGCGCGTTGCCGAAGCGGACCGGCCCGTCCATGTCGCTGCCATAGGGCCGGCGGTTTCCGACCGTACCGACCGGGAGGTTGGAGTAGATTTCCGGCCAGTAATGGTTGTTCGAGGCCGACGGCCCATGCGTCAGGCTGACCAGCGGCAGCACCCGGCTGGCCAGTGACAGAGCGGTTTCGCAAGCCTCGGCGGCGTCGCCGCAGGTCCGGCGGAGATGGCGCATCCAGCCGTCGCGATCAGCCCCTGGGTTGTAGAGCAGCCGCCCCCAGACCCGGTAGAGATAGGCGTATTTCTGCCAGTCGTACTTCGTCGCCAGGCCCTGCTTCTGGTAATTGAAGCGCTGACCCGGCACGCCCGTGCCCATGCGGCCCTTGAACGAGCCGGGCTCGCACCACTCCACCCCGTCCGAGCCGCAATAGGTCGAACTGCGCCCGTAGCCGGCGGCAAAGGCCGGGTCGCCCCACAGCAGCACGCGCTGGGTGCCGGCCCAGATCCGGTACAGCACCTTCCAGTCGCGGTCCTTGGGCAGCAGGTCGCCATAGCTGTAGCGCAGGAACTTGCGCGACCCTTCGCTGAGCTTCTCCCGCTCGCTGCGCGCCACCTCGGGCGGGTATTCGCGCTCGCGGATCGCGGACTGGTGATAGGGCAGGCCCATATGCTCGGCCATGTATTTCGGCGAGGCGGTGATCGGCATGCCCGAGGCGCGGGCGAGGCCGATGGTCTCGTGGTCCAGGCCCTTGCCGTGCATGTCGATCTCGACCGGCCGGCCGGCCGCGGCGACGCCTTTGAACGCCTGCTCCCAGAACGCGTAGTCGCCCTCGGGGATGCCGCCCTCGACATGCACCCGGAAGGTCAGGCCGGTGATCTCCGGCACCGCCTTCAGCAGCGCGGTGATGGCGTCGCGGCAATAGGGCGCCAGGTTGTCCCGGGTGATCCCCTGCACCGTGTAGTTGGCGTTCGGGACGTCGTCGAAATCGTAGCGCTGGGTCCACAGCGCCAGCTGGAAGTCGAGCCCGCGCCGCGCCGTCTCACGGGCGATGAACTTCAGCGTCTCGAGATTGGCGTCGCGCTCCTCCGGCGTCAGCTCCTTGACGTCGACCCCATAGCCGGGGAGGTCGAGCAGGAACGGGTACGGGAAGTAGAAAGTGACGTCGCGGATGAAGTTGTTGTGGTACGGGTAGTTGTAGCCCATGCCCAGGGTCAGGGCGAAGCGGTTGAACCGCTGGCCGGCCAGCATCGACAGGTAGTCGTGCCAGAACTGGCGGTCGTGGAACCAGCCCTTGTCCTCCTCCTCCGAGCAGAACAGGCGGGCGATGCTGCGGATGCGGGCCGAGGGCCGCTCCACCAGCGGCAGGCCGGGGCCGAACAGGTCGCCCTCGGCATGGCGGACCCGGTCGGCCAGCTCGGTCAGCGCGTAGACCAGGCCGCGGGTGTCGAAGCCCCAGGCGAGGATGCCGTCCGCCACCGGCAGCAGCGCCAGCCCTTCCGCCGTTTCCGGCAGCGTCACCGATGCGGCGGAAGCCGCCGCCGCAGCCTCCTGGTCGTCCCGTGTCGCCACGCGGATGGTGAACGCCCCCGGTTCCGCGCCGATCGCGGCCTGGACGTCACGCTGCCGCAGGGCCCGCAGCAGCTCCTCCGCCGCCCAGCGGACCGGGGCGGCGACGGTGTCGGGCATCAGCAGGGTGACGGAAGTCTCTGCAGCCATGAGGATCCTCGTGCCGTCCTGGTGTCGATCGGTCGCCGCGCGCTCAGGTCAGCGCGGCGACCTCGTAGTCGGCGATGCCGTCGAGCGTGAAGCGGACGGTGGTGCCGGTCTGGGTGAAGGGCACGCTGCGGCCGGCGCGCAGGGCCTCGACCGCCCGGATCGTCCGGCCCGGCGCGACCTCGAAGCTCACCGTCTGCGGGCCGAGCGGATAGGTCTCTCGCACCCATCCCCGCATCATGTTCGGCGAGGTGTAGTTGAGGATGTGCAGCGCGTAGCCGTCCTGGGTCCGCCAGGGGAAGACATCGACCAGCCCCTGCCCTTCGATGCGCACCGGCTGGCGGCCGCCCAGCGCCCAGCGCACCGCATTCGCCATCAGCCGGCCGAGATCGCCATTCGTCGACAGCCAGAAGGAGCGGTCGATGTCGCCCGAGAACCAGGCCACCCGCCCCTGCCCGTGCTGCCGCGCCGAGAGCGCGGTTTCCTCCGTCCTCGGCGTGTCCGTGTAGACCATCTCCGGCGGGAAGGCGGCGTAGGGCTCGACGATGCTCAGGAGATCGGCCCCGCCGGGCGCGACCGGCAGGCGGAACTCGCCATAGGGCAGCAGCGTGGTGTCGCCGAAGCCGGACAGGATCGGGTGGTCGCCCTCGATGCGCGCGAGATGCCCGCGCCGGTGGTGCCGGTGCTCCCCCTGCGCCGCGCCGAAGGGCAGGCCGGCAACCTCGACCGCGAACAGCCGGGCCAGGGCCGGCGTGGCGCGGCGGCGGCCCCATTCGTCGAAGCAGCCGCTCTCGAAGGTCGCGACCACCGCGCCGCCGCCGGCGACATAGTCCTCGACGGCCCGGGCCTGGGCGTCGGACAGCATCGCCGTGTTCGGCAGGACGATGGCGGCGAACTTCTTCAGCCGTTCCGCCGTCAGGTTCTGCTCGTGCAGGAACTCGAACGGGATCCGGGCCTCGAGCAGGGCGTAGTACCAGCCCTGCAGATAGTCGGTGACGTCGCCACCGCCGGGCGGCCGGTAGAAGGCGTTGGTCCGCTGCGAGAACACGACGGCGAGGCTGGCCACCGGCGCGGTGTTGCGGAAATGCCGCTCATGCTGCGCCAGCCAGCCGAAGAAGGCCTCGCCGGTGCGGCGGAACCGATGGTCGTCCGGCGCGCCGCCGAGCCAATGGTACCAGGGGACCATGCCGCTGGCGGTGGACTGCGCCATCCACAGCGTCGTCTCCTCCGGCGCCTTGGTCGTATGCCGCCAGAACGGGTCGGCATTGGCGTAGCCGCCGGTCACGTTGGTCACCGCCCGCCCGTCCATCACGGCATGGGCGACGCGGCCCTGCTGGGCGCAGTCCCAGACCGGGGTCTGGTTGTTGCGGCCCTGATGGTCAGCGTTGAACCAGCCGGCGACCTTGGCGATCGCCATCACGTCGGTCACCGCGCGGATGCCCCCGCCGAGATTGCCGACATAGACATTCTCCGGCGACCGTTCCTTGGCGATGCCATCCCAGAGCCGCCAGATCTCCAGCACCCGGTCCTCGTAGATCCGGTAGAACTCCTGCGGCGGCAGACAGGCCAGATGCTGGTGCTCGGTGTTGTACCAGGCCGGCCGGCGGCCGGTGCTGGGCCAGCCATTGGTGAAGAAGCCGTCGATGTCGTAGCGGGCGTTCATCTCACGATAGATCGCCGACATCTGCTCCGTATAGAAGGTCGAGAACATGCAGGTACGGAACAGCTCCGGCACCTCCGGATGGTGCACCGGCTGGCCGTCTGCGGTGCGCGCGATCCATTCGGGATGGGCCTCGGCGCCGTCCGCGTAGCACCAGTTCGGATCCATCCGCGCGACCACGCGCATGCCCTCGCGCTTGGCCGCGGCGGCGAATTCGCCGAACAGGTCGCGGTCGCCGAGATAGCGGCTGCGGTGATGGTACGGGATTTCGGTTGGATAGAAGGCCATGATGCCGCCGCCGCTCAGCAGCAGCGTGTCGATCCTCAGCCGCTTCCAGTAGTCGATCCAGGCCTCGACATCGAGGGTCTCGGGATCGCGCTCGTTGAAGTTGTTCTGCCCCGCGCGGCGCATCGTGTCATACCAGAAGGTGCCCGGCGCGAGGACGCGCCTGTCGCCGGGGGCGCCGCCGGATCGAAGGGCGGTTGCGGTCATGATCATTCCTTCCCGAAGCAATGCGGAGGCGAGATGGCGCCTCAGGCGATCTTCGCCTTGTCCAGCCGCCAGTAGGCGTAGCCGGACTTGACCTCGTAGCCGAGCTGGACCCTGGGATCGCGGGCGATGAGATAGCCGTTGGTGGCGATCGGCAGGACCGGCAGGTCGGTCATCACCTTGCGCTCGGCCTCCTGGATCAGCGCCAGGCGCTTGTCGTAGTCCGGCTCGTTCCCCGCCCGGTCGAGCAGGTCGTCGATGCCGGGGATGGCGACGCCGTAATGCGAATAGTTGGTGCCGCCGCTGCCGTCGGACTTCACCTCGGCGGTCTTCGACAGGATGTCCGCCAGCGGCAGCGTCGGCACCGGCGGATAGGCCGAGGAGTTCTGCGGCAGCGTGTTCATGTCCTTGCGGTTGTTGGCGTGGAAGGTGGTGTGGTCGATCACCTGCAGGTTGATGGCGACTCCGACATTGCGCATCTGCTCCTGCACCACCAGCATGGCGGCGGAATAGTCCTCGCGCTGGCTGGTATAGGCGTCGAGGGTGAAGCCGTCCGGATAGCCGGCCTCGGCCAGCAGCGCCTTCGCCTTGTCCGGATCGAAGCTGTAGCGGAGTTCCTCCGGCACCGTGTCGGCCGTATAGCTGCCGGGAAAGCCGGGCGGGTTGAGGCCGTAGGTGCGGCGGCTGATCGGCGCCATGGCCTCGACGATCGCGTCCCGATCGATGGCATAGGCGAAGGCCTGCCGGACGCGCAGGTCGTCGAGCGGCTTGCGCGTCAGGTTGAAGCTCATGGTGAACAGGCTGCCCGGCGCGGCCACGTCGAACAGCAGGTTCGGGTTCTTCTGCTTCATCGCCGGCACCCAGCCCGGCGCGCGCACGCCCTCGATCATGTGCACGTCGCCCGACAGCAGCGCCAGGGTGCGCGCCGTGGTGTCGAGGATGTAGATCACCTGCAAGTTCCTGGTGACCGGCGCCCCGCCGAAATAATCCGGGTTGGCGGTCATCATGATGCCCTTGGACGGGTCGGGATCGATGCTGACGAACTGGTAGGCGCCGGTGCCGATCGGGTCGCGCTGGATCGCCTCGCCCCTTTCCTGCACCGCCTTCCTCGACAGGATGACGCAGGAATAGTCCTGGATCGTGCCGCTCAGCAGCAGCGGATCGGGCTGCTGCAGCGAGATCTTCACCCCGTATATCCCGTCCGGCTGGACGTCGATGATGTTCTGGTACAGCACCTTGTTGCCGCCGACCTGCTTCGGGTCGCGCATGCGGTTCAGCGTGAAGACCACGTCGTCCGAGGTCATCTCGCCATAGCCCTTGTGGAACTGGACGCCCTGGCGGAGCTTGAAGGTCCAGGTCCGGGCGTCGGGCGACATCGTCCAGCTCTCGGCCAGCTGCGGCACGAATTCCTCCGGCCGCTCGGCGAAGCGGCCGTTGGGCGAGGCCACCAGCGTGTCGTGGATGTGCACGATCGACCAGTTGTCGGCCCCCTGGATCGAGTTCGAGGGGTCGAGCGTGCGGTTGTTGCGTGCGGCGAAGGCGATGCGGATGGTGTCGGTCGACTGGGCGGAGGCCCGGGTCCCGAGGGTCGCCGTCAGGCCCGCCCCCAGCAGCGCAGCCGATGCCCCGAGAACGTCCCGCCTGGTGAAAGGCATAGGTTCCTCCCCATCGGATTTTTGGGCAAACGCCTCCGCCCCTCGAATTCATGAGGACAGAACGGATCTTTGCCTGCGATACACTGATGGTAGCGCTGCCATTTTCGGGGAGTCAAGACGCCACTCGGAGATTTATTTGAGTCTGTCCGCCAGGAGACGTCGAGGACGGCGTTCAGCTTGAATTCCGCCGCGTTCCGCACCGATACTGCCGGCAGACCGGTAGGAGACGACCATTTCCGAGAAGCCCCGCAAGAGCCGCAGCGGCGGCACGCCGACCATGGCCGATGTCGCGGCCTATGCCGGCGTCGGCATGATCACCGTGTCCCGGGTGCTGCGCGAGCCGCACCGGGTGTCGGAGACGCTGCGGCGGATCGTCAACGACGCCATCCGCGAGCTGAACTACGTCCCCAATCTCAGCGCCCGCGCCCTCGCCTCCACCCGCAGCGGCGTAATCGGCGCGCTGGTGCCGTCGC
The DNA here is from genome assembly GCF_000767795.1 of Inquilinus limosus MP06. Lineage (GTDB taxonomy): Bacteria > Pseudomonadota > Alphaproteobacteria > DSM-16000 > Inquilinaceae > Inquilinus > Inquilinus limosus_E. Next base: position 7,088 of record NZ_JANX01000110.1, read on the forward strand.
TGACCCAGGTCGTCTTCGCCGACGTGCTGCGCGGCATCTATGACGGCGTCGACGGCACCGAGCTGCAGATCCAGGTCGGCAACACCCGCTACGACCCGCTGGAGGAGGAGCGGCTGGTCGGCCTGTTCCTGCGGCAGAAGCCGTCGGCGATGATCGTCTCCGGCATCAACCAAACGGCGAATGCCCGGCGGATGCTGGAGCAGGCCGGCTGCCCCGTGGTGCAGATCATGGACCTGTCGCCCGACCCGATCGACCGGATCATCGGCTTCTCGCATGAGGATGCCGGCCGGCGGATGACGGAGCACATGATCGCCCAGGGCTACACCCGCATCGCCTTCCTCAGCGGCTGGATGAACAGCCGCTCGGCCGGCCGCCGGGGCGGCTATCAGAAGGCGCTGGAGGCAGCCGGGCTGGACCGGCCGGGCCTGGTCCATTCGATATCCGAGTCCAGCCTTCGCCATCTCCTGGACAAGGTCAATCCGGCGACCGGGCGGCCGATGCTGGAGTTCGCCACGCCGGCCCTGGGGCGCGAGCTGTTCCGGCAGGCGCTGGCCGCGGACCCAGCACTCGACGCCGTGTTCTGCAACAACGACATCCTGGCGCTGGGCGTGCTGTTCGAATGCCTGCAGCGCGGCATCCGGGTGCCCGAGGACATGGGGATCGCCGGCTTCAACGACCTCGACTTCATGGAGGCGGCGGAGCCGAGCCTGTCGAGCGTGCGCACCTATCGCTACCGCGTCGGCCACGCGGCGGTCGCGGCGATCCGCGAGCAGCTCGCCGGCAGATCGCCCGGCCCGCGCATCCTCGACCTCGGCACCGAGGTGGTGGCGCGCCGGAGCACGGATCGCTGCGGCACGCTGGCGGCCCGCGCACCCCACCGCACCTAGGCACGCCATCGACAGGTATTGCCCGGCAGAGCCCCTGATCGGGCGTCGGGTCAGCGCAAGGAAGCGGGCCTGGCTCCGCGGCCAAGGGCGGTGTCTTCGGCTTCACCCGGGCCCTGGCGACCGAGCTGGGCAAGCACGGCATCACCGTGAACGCGGTGACGCCGGGGCTGACCGCGTCGGACGGCGTCATGGCCAGCCCGCACGCCCAGGCCTTCGGCTTCGTCGAGATGCTGCAGGCGATCCCCGGCCGGGGCCAGCCGCGTGACATCGCCCCAGCCGCCGCCTTCCTCGCCTCCGACGAGGCGCGCTGGATCACCGGCCAGACCCTGAACGTGGATGGCGGGATGGTGCGCTGGTGAACCGCAACCATCCCTGACCGGCGGAGCTATCGGCCCCCCTACCGGCTGATATCGATCGTCACCGTCTTCAGGTCCGACATCTCCAGCAGCGTGTGGCGGCCGCCGGTGCGGCCGATGCCGCTGCTGGTCCCGGCCGCGCCGCCGGCCGGAATGTGCGTCTCCCAGTACGGGCTCATCTCGTTGACGTTGACGATGCCGACCTTCAGCGCCTCGGCCCAGCGGAAGGCGTGGCGGATGGTCTGGGTGAACACCGCGGCGGACAGGCCGAGCCGACTCTTGCTGACGATGCGGTGCGCCTCATCCTCGTCGCGGAAGCGCAGCACCGGGACCACCGGGCCGAAGGTCTCGTCGATATTGAGCAGACTGTCCGGCGATAGGTCGGTGATCACGGTGGGCTGGTAGTGCAGCCGGGTCGCCAGCCCCTCGGCGCGGCCGCCGCCGAACAGGATCGAGGCGCCGCGCTGCCGGGCGTCGGCCAGGTGGGCATCGACCTTCTGCGCATTCGGCTCGTTGTTCAGAGGCCCCATGGTGGTGGCGGGGTCGAACGGGTCGCCCATCCGCACCGCCCGGGCCGCCGCGACCAGCTTCTCGACGAAGGCGTCGTGCACCGCATCGGCCACCAGGATGCGCTCGGTCGAGGTGCAGATCTGGCCGGCATTGGCGAAGCAGCCCGCCGCCGCCCGCGCCGCGGCGGTGTCGAGATCGGCATCGGCCAGGACGATGGTCGGGCCGTTGCCGCCCAGCTCCACCATCAGCGGCTTGCCGGCGCCGCGGGATGCGATGATCCGCCCGGTCTCGGAGCTGCCGGTGAAGGCGACGGCGTCGGTGCCGGGGTTAGACACCACCTCGTCGCCGACCTCCGGCCCGTCGCCGATCACGAGGTTGACGACGCCGTCCGGCACGCCGGCCTCGATCAGGCATTCCACCAGCTTCTCGGCGATAATCGAGGTGGTCGGCGCCGGCACCCAGACCATGGCGTTGCCGGTGGCCAGGCCGGGGGCGAGGTAGTAGATCGACGGCAGCGCCAGCGGGAAGTTCCACGGCGTAACGATGCCGAACACCCCCTTGGGCTGCAGGAAGCTGAAGGCGCGCTTGTTGCGGTCCTCGACCGGGAAGCACGCCGTCTCCAGCCACTTGATCTGCTCGCCGGCACTGCGGAAGGCGGCGACCGCGGCGCCGGCCTCGCCCAGCGCCTCGGCGTGGTAGGGCTTGCCCTGCTCCAGGCACAGGGTGCGGGCCAGTGCCTCTTTCCGCTTCTCGATCGCGTCGGCGACGGCGAAGCACAGCTTCGACCGCTCCCACACCGACAGGCCGGCGATCTTCGGCTTCGCCGCATTGGCGGCGGCGATCGCCCGCTGCGCGTCGGCGCGGGTGCCGAGCGGCACGAAGCCGACCACCGCGCCGGTGGCCGGGCTGGTGATCTCGAGGAACTCGCCGGAGCCGCCCTCCTCCCACCGCCCGCCGATGCGCATGCGGCTGACCGGGGCGCCGGACGGCGCGGTGGTGACCTTCAGGCCCTTGATCGTCTTCATCGGGATCGTCTCGGTTGGAGGGGAGGATCAGGCCGTGGCAAAGCCGTCGCGGAGGCGCAGCACCGCCTCCAGCGACCGGGTCACTGCGGCCTCGTACAGCTTCGCCCCGGCCTCGGCGGTGGCGTCGGCGGGGCGGCCGATCACCCCGGTCGGGTTGATCTCCTCGAAGCTGCGCCAGACCGTGATCGGGCTGGGCGAATAGAGATGCGGGTCCGGCCAGCAGGACGGCGTGCCGCCGGCGGGGATCGCCTCCGCCCGCGCCGAGCCCGGGAACAGGTGCAGCATCAGCGAGGTCTCCAGCGCACAGGCATGGCCGCAGCCCTGGCCGGCATCGGGCAGGATCGCCGCCGCGTCCTCGCGGATCAGGTCGAAATAGGAGAAGGCGGCGCTGCGCACGCCGTCGGCGCCCAGCTCCGACACCGCCACCTGCAGCGCTCCGCGGTTGCCGCCATGGCCGTTCAGCACGATCGGGAAGAAGCCGTCGCGGGCGAGCGACCGGCAGACATCGACGACGATGGCGATGAAGGTCGACGGCCGCAGGCTGATCGTGCCGGGGAAGGCCAGGTGATGGGCCGAGGAGCCGTAGGAGATCGGCTCCGCCACCCGGATCGAGGCGTCGCGGCCGGCGACGCCGAGCGCCACCGCCGTCGCCAGCCAGATGTCGACGCCGGTGGCGAGATGCGGCCCGTGCTGTTCCACGGCGCCGGTCGGCACCAGCACGGCACCGCGGGCCTTGCCGAGCTCCGGTGACGAACTCCAGGCCAGGCGGCCGGGGCCTGGGGCGAAGGGGGGCGAACTCATCCGATACGTCCTTCATCGAGGCGCAGGCGCAGCATCCGGATCCCGGCATCGGCGATCAGCGCCAGGACGATGATCGCGCCCTTGAACAGATCGATGCTGGAGGGGTCCACGCCGAAGACGCGCAGGGCATTGGTCAGGAGGCTGACGATGACGGCGCCGATCACCACCCCGGCCACCGTGCCGCGGCCGCCGAAGATGCTGGTGCCGCCCAGCACCGCCGCGGCGATGGCGTCGAGCAGCAGCGGCGTGCCGCCGAGATTGGGGGTGACGACCGGCACCCGGCTGATCATCAGCACGGCGGTCAGGAAGGTGAAGATGGCGGCGACGACATAGGTCAGCAGCTGCTGCCGCGGCAGCGGCACGCCGGCCAGCTGCGCCGCGGCGGGGTCGGAGCCGATGGCGTAGGTACGCAGGCCGAAGCGGGTCCAGCGCATCAGCGCCCAGGCGCCGATGGCGATCAGCCCGACCAGCAGCACGGAGTTCGGGACGCCGGCGATCTGCCCGATGCCGATGCCCTTCAGCGTCGGGCTCTTCAGGATCAGCACGCCCTTCTGCGCCGCCCACAGCGTCGCCCCCTGCACCGCCACCATGGTGGCCAGGGTGACGACGAAGGGCGGCACGCGCAGAGTGCCGACCAGGAATCCGTTGATCAGCCCCAGCAGCACCATGGTGGCGAGGCCGGCCAGGAGCGCCAGGGCCAGCGGATCGCCCGCATCCAGCCGCCCGGCCATCACCACGCTGCAGAAGGCGACCGCCACCCCGGCCGAGAGGTCGATGCCCCCGGTCAGCAGCACCACGAAGGCGCCAAGCCCCAGCAGCGCCACCGGCGTGGCCTGGGCCAGCACGTTGCGCAGGCTGTCGGGCGTGACCACCCGCGCATCGATCAGGCCGAACGCCGCCACCAGCAGAACCAGCAGCAACAGTGGCGCGAGGTCCAGGGCGCGGCGGAGCCAGGGGCTGTGCATCGGCCGGGTCCCGTCAGCCGCGCCAGTCGGCGACCGCCTCGGGCTGGCCGCTGGCGACGCTGCGCCGGATCGCGTCGTTGACCGCGACGGCGCGCAGCGCCTCGGGCACCGACATGACGAAGGGCTTGTCCTCGCGCACCGCCTGCACGAAGTGGCGCAGCTCCTCGTACAGGTCGCCCATGATCCGGCCATTGACGGTCGGCCAGTGCAGCCCGTCGGGCAGGCTCCAGGCGCCGCTCGACAGCACCCGCAGCCCGTGGTCGCGGACGTCGAGGTCGACCACGCCCTTGGTGCCGATCACCTCGGTCCGGGCCCAGATCCCGGTCGGGATGTCGCTCGGCAGCGACCAGCCGAAATAGAGCTGGCCGACCATGCCGTTGGACATGTCGCAGGTGGTGAAGATCGCGTCCTCGGACTGGACGCCGAGGCTGGGCATCAGCTTGGAGACGGCGCGGGAATAGACCCGGGTGATGTCGGTGCCGCTGATCCATTGCAGCGCGTCGACATCGTGCACGCCGAGATAGAAGCAGACGCTGGAGGAGCCGTTCATGCGGGTGCCGATGTCGCGCACCGTGAACCGGCCGGAGCTGGCGTGGATCGGGTCGCCGATCTTCCCGGCCCGCACCGCCTCCGCCGCCTGCACATAGCGCGGGTCGTGGCGCAGGATATGGGCCACCAGCAGGCGGCCGCCGCCCTTCTTCTCCGCCGCCGCCATGGCCTGCGCCGCCTCCAGCGTATGCGCCATCGGCTTCTCGACCAGCACCGGCTTGCCGGCCTCCAAGAGCGCGCAGGTGACGTCGCGGTGCAGCGTGTCGGGCAGCGCCACGACATAGGCGTCGGCGGCATCGGCGGCCAGCGACGCCTCGATGTCCGCGAAGTGCCGGGCGCCATACTGGTCGGCCGTCTTGCGGCCGAGCTCCGACGACAGGTCGACGACCGCCGACAGGGTCGCCGTCTCCAGCCCGGCGATCGCCTGGGCGTGGAACTGCCCCATGAAGCCGGCGCCGACGATGGCCAATCTCATCCTGCTCATCCCGCTACCCTCTCCTGTTTCGTCGGGCGAGGCACCCCGGCGCTGCGGCCGAAGGCCAGCGCCATCACCTCGGTCTCGGTCGCGCCGCGCGGCAGCTCGCCGGCGGTGCGGCCCTCATGCATCACCACGATGCGGTCGGCGACGCCCAGCACCTCGGGCAGCTCGCTCGACACCATCAGGATCCCGGCGCCCTGCGCCTTCAGCTCGGCGATCAGGACGTGCAGCTCGGACTTCGCGCCGACATCGACACCGCGCGTCGGCTCGTCCAGCAGCAGCACCCGCGGGCAGGTGGCCAGCCACTTGCCGATCACCACCTTCTGCTGGTTGCCGCCCGACAGGTCGCCGACGCGCTTGCGCGGATCGGGCGGGCGGACGCCGAGCTGCCGGATCAGCCGCCCGGCCTCGGCCGCCAGGGCCGCGGGCCGCACCAGGCCCAGCGCGGATTTGGCCCGGATCCAGGCCAGGGTGACGTTGTCCTGGATCGACATCGGCCCGACGAAACCTTCGAGATGCCGGTCCTCCGGCACATAGGCGACGCCCAGCGCATTGGCCCGGCGGGCGTCGCCGGCCGGCAGGTCGGCGCCGCCGATCCGGATCGTCCCGGTGCGGTGGGCGGAGAGGCCGGCGATGCAGCGCATCACCTCGGACCGGCCGCTGCCCATCAGCCCGGCCAGGGCCACCACCTCGCCCGCATGCACCGTCAGGCTGGCCGAGCGCAGCAGGCCGCCATCGGCGATGCCGTCGACCGCCACCAGGAGGTCGCCGCGCGGCACCCGCCGGTGCGGGAAGACGTTGCCGATGTCGCGGCCGACCATCATCCCGATCAGCGTCGGCTCGTCGAGGTCGCGGATCGCGCGGTCGCCGACGAAGCGGCCGTCGCGCAGCACCACGGCGCGGTCGGCCAGGGTGAAGATCTCCTCCATCTTGTGCGAGATGTAGAGGATGGCGCAGCCGATCCCCTTCATCCGGCCGATCAGCTCGTAGAGGCGGTCGCGCTCGCGGGTCGACAGGGCGCTGGTCGGCTCGTCCATGATCACCAGCCAGGCCTCAGACAGCATCGACTTGGCGATCTCGACCATCTGGCGCTGGCCGACCGTGAGATTGCCGACGCGGTCGTCGGGCCGGAGGCCGAGGTCGAACTGGTCGATCACCTCCTGCGCCTTGCGCCGCATCTCCGCCCGGCGCAGGGCGATGCCGCCCGGCTCGCGCCCCAGGAACAGGTTCTCGGCGACGGTCAGGTCGGGCACCAGGCTGAAATGCTGGTGGATCACGGCGATGCCGGCCGCCGCCGCCTCCGCCGGGGTGCGCAGCCGCACCGGGCGGCCATCCAGGATCAGTCCGCCCTCATCCGGCTGGTGCACGCCGGACAGGCATTTCACCAGGGTCGACTTGCCGGCGCCGTTCTCGCCCGCCAGCGCCACCACCTCGCCGGCGCGGATGTCGAAGGCCACGCCCCCCAGCGCCTTGACGCCGGGGAACAGCTTGCCGAGGCCGAC
>NZ_JANX01000111.1 GCF_000767795.1 Inquilinus limosus MP06
CCCCCCGTCCCGGCAAGGGGAGGGGGGGACTCCTTATGGTTTGTTTCACGTGAAACACCGGCCTCGCAGGTCGGGACGCCATGACCACCCGCGACACCATCTTCGCGCCGGCGACCCCAGCCGGCCGCGGCGGCGTGGCGGTGCTGCGGATTTCCGGTCCCGGCGCCGGGCCGGCACTTCAGATCCTGACCGGCCGCCCCCTCCCCGTCCCTCGCCTGGCGGCGCTCGCCGAGCTGCGCGATCCGGCCGACGGGACGGCGCTGGACCGCGGCCTCGCCCTCTGGTTCCCCAGCCCCGCCAGCTACACCGGCGAGGATGTGGTCGAGCTGCATCTGCATGGCGGCCGGGCGGTGACCCGCGGCGTGGTCGAGGCGCTGTCCCGCATCGACGGGCTGCGCCCGGCCGAGCCCGGCGAGTTCACCAAGCGGGCCTTCCTCGCCGGCAAGCTCGACCTGACCGAGGCCGAGGCGGTGGCCGACCTGGTCGACGCCGAGACCCGGGCGCAGCGGCTGCAGGCGCTGCGCCAGCTCGGCGGCGCGCTCGGCCAGCTCTATGAAGGCTGGCGGTCGGCCCTGATGCGGGCGCTGGCAATGACCGAGGCGACGCTCGACTTCCCGGATGAGGGATTGCCGCCGGACCTGGCGGCGGAGGCCGAGCGGATCGTCGCCGAGGTGTCCGCCGCGATCGCCGCCCATCTCGACGATGCCGGCCGGGGCGAGCGGCTGCGCGAGGGCGTGCACATCGCCATCCTCGGCCCGGTCAATGCCGGCAAGTCGAGCCTGCTGAACGCGCTGGCCCGGCGCGACGCCGCCATCGTCTCCGACCGGCCGGGCACGACGCGGGACGTCGTCGAGGTCGCGCTCGATCTGCGCGGCTTTCCCGTGGTGCTGGCCGACACTGCCGGACTGCGCGACACCGCCGATGAGATCGAGACCGAGGGCATCCGCCGCACCCACCGCCGCGCCGCCGAGGCGGATCTGCGGCTGGTGATCCGCGATGCCGGCGAGCCAGCGCCCGCTGATCCGGCGCTGGGGCCGGGGCCGGACACGATCCGTGTGGTCAACAAGATCGACCGGGCGCCCGACGCGCCGCGGGCGGAGGACGAGCTTCCCCTCTCCGTCCACACCGGCGCCGGCTTCGACCGGCTGCTCGACACGCTGGCGGCGGCGGTGGAGCGGCGGCTGACCGGTGACGGCTCCCCCGCCCTCACCCGGGCCCGTCACCGCGCCGCGCTGGAGGATGCCCGCGACGCCCTGGCCCGGGTTCCCTCCGCGCCCCTGCCCGAGCTGGCGGCGGAGGATCTGCGCCTGGCCCTGCGCGCCATCGGCCGGATCGCCGGCCGGGTCGATGTCGAGGACATGCTCGACCTGCTGTTCGGCAGCTTCTGCATCGGCAAGTGAGATGTTTCACGTGGAACACTCCGTACGGGTCAGGGCAGCCGAGCCTCCAGCGCCTCGGCCAGCGAGCGGGTCGCGGAGACCGCCGGCAGGCCGAGCTTCCTGACCAAATCCTGGGCCTCGACGAAGCTCCGCACGCCGGCGATCTGCAGAGTGCCGCCCATGATCGGCTCCCGAATGACCGGCGCCACCAGCAGGGCGCCGTCCACTGTGATGGCGAGGGTCTTGCCGACATGGGTCCTGGTGAACGCGGCAAGTCGATCGCGACCGGCATCAGTGAGCACGAGCGAGACAATGGGCTGTCCCCAGACCGGATCGAAGCCCTGCGCGGCAGAAGCGATGTCGGACGTGGAGACGATGACATCCGGCAGCAGATAATGGGTGAACCCATCCTTCTCCACCGGCGTCAGTCCCGGCCCGGGTTCCATCTCGGCCTGCCGGAACTCGATCGCTGCGGCGACCGGCGGCGCCGGCGGCTGCGGGACGTCCAGCGGGATGGAGAACGCCGTTGTCAGGGCGGCAACAGCGGCGGCCAGGGCGGGAATGATGGGCAGCATGGTGGATGGTCCCTCCCGGTCGCCTCGGTGTTTCACGTGAAACACCCGATGTCGCGTGCGGGCATTTGACCCCGGAGGGTCGCCTCCGTAAAGTCCGCCGCCATGGAACAGTATGACGTCATCGTGGTCGGCGGCGGCCATGCCGGATGCGAGGCGGCTGCGGCCGCGGCGCGGTTCGGCGCGCGCACGGCGCTGGTCACCCAGCGGCTCGAATCGATCGGCGAGATGTCCTGCAACCCGGCCATCGGCGGCCTGGGCAAGGGCCACCTGGTGCGCGAGATCGATGCGCTGGACGGCATCATGGGCCGGGTGATCGACCGCGCCGGCATCCAGTTCCGCATCCTCAACCGCAGCAAGGGGCCGGCGGTGCGCGGGCCCCGCGCCCAGGCCGACCGCAAGCTGTATCGCCAGGCGATGCAGGCCGTGCTGGCGGAGCAGTCGGATCTCGACCTCGTCGCCGGCTCGGTCGAGGATCTGGCGTTCGATTCGGCCGGCGCCGTCTCGGGCGTCGTCCTGGCCGATGGCCGCACATTGGCCGCCGGTGCCGTGGTGCTGACCACCGGCACCTTCCTGAACGGGCTGATCCATATCGGCGAGGAGAAGCGCCCGGCCGGCCGGGTTGGCGACGCGCCGTCGATCGGTCTGGCCGCGACGCTACAGCGGCTCGGCCTCAGCCTCGGCCGGCTGAAGACCGGCACGCCGCCGCGGCTCGACGGCCGCACCATCGACTGGGCGGCGCTCGAGGAGCAGAAGGGCGACGACCCGCCGGTGCCCTTCTCGGACCTCACCGGCCGGATCACGGTGCCGCAGGTCTCCTGCTTCATCACCTATACGACCCCGGCGGCGCACGACCTGATTCGCGCCAACCTCCACCGGGCGCCGATGTATTCCGGGCAGATCGACAGCGTCGGCCCGCGCTACTGCCCCTCGATCGAGGACAAGGTGGTGCGCTTCGCCGACAAGGAGCGGCACCAGATCTTCCTGGAGCCGGAGGGGCTGGACGACCCCACGGTCTATCCGAACGGCATTTCCACCTCCCTGCCCCGTGATGTGCAGGAGGGGTTGGTGCGCGGCATCCCGGGACTGGAGAAGGCCGCGATCCTGCGGCCCGGTTACGCCATCGAATACGACTTCGTCGACCCACGGCAGCTCGACCGGTCGCTGATGCTGCGGGCGGTGCCCCGGCTGTTCCTGGCCGGGCAGATCAACGGCACCACCGGCTATGAAGAAGCGGCGGCCCAGGGGCTGATGGCCGGGCTGAACGCCGCCCGCGCCGTCGCCGGCAACGACCCGCTGCTGCTCGACCGGGCCGAGGCCTATGCCGGCGTGATGATCGACGACCTGATCACCCGGGGTGCGCCCGAGCCCTACCGCATGTTCACCTCGCGCGCCGAATACCGCCTGGTGCTGCGCGCCGACAATGCCGACCAGCGCCTGACCGCCCGCGGCATCGCCGCCGGCTGCGTCGGGGCGGATCGCCAGGATCTCTTCGCCCGCAAGTCGGCGGCGCTGGAGGCGGCGCGGCAGCGGATCCGGGCGCTGTCGCTGACCCCGACCGAGGCGCGGCGCCATGGGCTGGCGGTGAACCAGGACGGCGTGCGCCGCGACGGCATGGACCTGCTGCGCTATCCCGGGATCGACCTGCCCGCCCTCGCCCGCATCTGGCCGGAGCTGGCGGAGTGGCCGGAAGCGGTGGCCGAGCAGATCGAGACCGAGGCGAAATATGCCGGCTATCTCGACCGGCAGGAGGCCGATATCCGAGCCTTCCGCCGCGACGAGGGGCTGGCCCTGCCGGCGGAGCTGGACTTCGACGCGATCGGCAGCCTGTCGACCGAGATCCGCCAGATCCTGAAGCGGTCGCGGCCGCCGACGCTCGGCGCCGCGGCGCGGCTGCCGGGCGTGACCCCGGCGGCGCTGGTCGCCCTGCTGAAGCATGTCCGGCGTGAAGGAGACGGGGGCGCGCGTGCCATCGCCTGAGGCGGCCTTCCCGCCGCCGGCGGACCTCGCCGAAAAACTCGACCGCTACGAGGCGCTGCTGCGCAAGTGGCAGGGGGCGATCAACCTGGTCGCGCCCTCCACCCTGCCCGAGCTGCGACGCCGGCATTTCGAGGATTCGCTGCAGCTGGTGCCGCTGATTCCGGCCGGCGCGAGGACGCTGGTCGATCTCGGCAGCGGCGCCGGATTCCCGGGACTGGTGCTGGCCATCGCCACCGGGCTGGAGACGCATCTGGTCGAGAGCGACCAGCGCAAGGCGGAGTTCCTGCGTGCTGTTTCACGTGAAACACGGACGCCGGTCACGGTTCATGCCAGGCGGATCGAGCAGGTGCCGCCCTTCCCCGCCGATGTGGTGACCGCCCGCGCCCTGGCCGCCCTGCCCGTCCTGCTCGGCTATGCCGCCCGATTCGCCGGCCCGCACACCGTCGCGCTCTTCCCGAAGGGCCGCGCGGCCGAGGCCGAATTGACCACCCTGCCTGCATCATCGAAGATGACCATCGACCTCCATCCGAGCCGGACCGATCCCGACGCCGTGCTCATCCGCATCGAGGGGTTCGCCCGTGGCTGACGACGCCCAGACACTGCCGCCTGTGGAGGCCGACACGCCGCGGCTCACCCGCACCATCGCCATCGCCAACCAGAAGGGCGGCGTCGGCAAGACCACCACGGCGATCAACCTGGCCACGGCGCTCGCCGCCGTGCGCAAGCGCGTGCTGGTGATCGACCTCGATCCGCAGGGCAATGCCTCGACCGGCTTCGGCCTGCCGCGGGCCAAGCGCGGCGTCGGCTCCTACGACCTGCTGTTCGGCACCACGACCGTCGCCGATTCGGCGGTCGCGACCGAGGTGCCGGGGCTGGACCTGATTCCGGCCTCGGTCGACCTCGCCGGCGCCGAGGTGCAGCTGGTCGAGGCGGTGCGGCGCGAATACCGGCTGCGCAGCGCGCTCAGGCCGCATGCCGACGGCTACGACTATGTGCTGATCGACTGCCCGCCCTCGCTCGGCCTCCTCACCCTCAACGCGCTGACCGCGGCCGATGCCGTGCTGGTGCCGCTGCAATGCGAGTTCTATGCGCTGGAGGGGCTCAGCCACCTGATGCGGACGATCGAGCGCGTCCGCAAGGCCTTCAACCCGGCGCTCGAGATGCAGGGAATCGTGCTGACCATGTATGACCGGCGCAACAACCTCTCCGACATGGTGGCGAGCGATGTGCGCCAGCATCTCGGGGCCAAGGTCTATGAGACGGTGATCCCGCGGAATGTCCGCGTCTCCGAGGCGCCGTCGCATGGCAAGCCGGTCCTGGTCTACGACCTCGCCTCCACCGGAGCCCAGGCCTATGTCCATCTCGCCTCGGAGATGCTGAAGCGCGAAGAGCAGAGGAGTGCTGCATGAGCGCGGCCGAGAGCTCCCGCCGCCGCCCCAGCCTGGGCCGCGGCCTCGACGCCCTGTTCGGCGAGGCCGACGAGGCCGATATCGCCGCCGCCAGCTCGGGCGGCGAGCCGCGGGCGCCGCGCAGCCTGCCGATCGAGTATCTGAGCCCCGGCCCGTTCCAGCCGCGGCGGAAATTCGACGAGGGCGAGCTGGACCGGCTGGTCGAGTCGGTGCGCACCCAGGGTGTGCTGCAGCCGATCCTGGTGCGGCCGGTCGAGGGCAAGGCCGACCGCTACCACATCATCGCCGGCGAGCGGCGCTGGCGGGCGGCGCAGAAGGCCAAGCTGCACGAGGTGCCGGTGGTGGTCCGGCCGATGTCGGACCGCGACGCGCTGCAGATCGCGATCATCGAGAACGTCCAGCGCCAGGATTTGACGGCGCTGGAGGAGGCCGAGGGCTATCAGCGGCTGCTGGCCGAATTCAGCCTGACCCAGGAGGATGTGGCCCAGGCGGTGGGCAAGAGCCGCAGCCACATCGCCAACACGCTGCGCCTCCTGGACCTGCCGCCCGCGGTGCTGGCTCATCTGCAGGACGGCCTGCTGACCGCCGGCCATGCCCGGGCGCTGCTGGGCTGCCCGGACCCGGAGGCGGCGGCGCGGATCGTCATTGCCAGGGGACTGAACGTCCGCCAGACCGAGCAGCTGGCCCGGGACGCGCGCGAGCAGCCCTCCGCCCCGGCCCGCCCGGCGGTGCGCGACCCGAACATCGTGGCGATGGAGCAGGACATCGAGACCCGGCTGGGCTTCAAGGTGAAGATCGACACCCGCGACAACACCAGCGGCACGATCCACATCCAGTACAGCAATCTCGACCAGTTCAGCGCCCTGCTGATGCGCCTGCGCGGCACGAAGGAGAAGTGGTAGGCGGCGCGGCCGCCCTTCCCCCTCGCGTCGTTGCGAGGAGGCGAAGCCGACGAAGCAATCCATCGGGCCGCTCGTGCTGCGGGATGGATTGCTTCGCTGCGCTCGCAATGACGGTGGGTAGGTCGGGTTCGCCGGAGCGAACCCAGACTACAGCTTTGAAATAGTTCAGTTTTTCCGTGCCACGGCCCGGGCGATGCGCAGCAGGGTTGCGGCGCAGATGGTCTCCGGGGGGCGGCCGGTGCGCTTGCATTCGGCCTCGGCCTCGATCAGGCGGCGCAGCGCCTCGCCGATCTGGGCCTGGTTCCAGCGGCGCACCTGGCCACGGATCGCCGCCTTGGCCTTGAAGAACACCGGCGGCCGCAGCGCCGCCATGGCCGCGTCCGGCGCATCGCCGCCGTCGATCATCACCGCGAGCTGGTGCAGCCGCAGGAAATGGCGCTGCACCGCGCGCAGGATGCCGATCGCCTCGCCCCCCTCCGACAGCAGCCGGTTCAGCGCGCGGTCGAGGGTGGGCAGGTCGCCATCGGCCACCGCCATGGCCAGGTCGTCTAGTGACCGCTCGGTGGCGTCGCCGATGCAGGCGCGCACGGCCTCGAGATCGACGCGGCCCCCCTCCCCCACATAGGAAATCAGCTTCTCGACCTCGCGCCGGGCGATCTGGCGGTCGCCGACCAGCGACGCGGCCAGCACCTGTTCGGCCTCGCCATCGGCCGAGATCTTGGCCTCGGACAGCAGGCGATGGATGAAGCGGCCGATGGCCTCCTCATCCGGCATGTAGCAGGCGATGGCGGCGGCCCCGTCAGCCCCTTCCGCCAGCTTGCGCAGGGCCGAGCGCGGGGTCAGCTCGTCCGCCTCCAGCACCACCAGCGTGTCGGTTTCGCCGCCCTTCAGCACGGCCTCCAGCGCCGCCGCCACCGCATCTGTGGCGTCCCGCACCCGCACCAGGCGGCGGCCGCCGATCAGCGACAGGGCGAAGACCTCGTCGACCAGCCGGGACGGGTCGCGCCCGATCTCGGCCGAGGCCAGCTCGGCGACGCGGAACGGGTCGGTCGGCGGGTCGATCACGCCGCGCGCCAGCGTGTCGGCGTAGTCGCGCACGGCGCCGGCATCCGGGCCGTACAGCAGCACCGCGCGGATGCCGGGATCGGGCCGCCGGACGAAGCTGTCGATCCGGTTCGGCGGCAGCTTCACGGATGCCGGTCGAAATAGAGCGCGAGACGGGTGCGGATGTCCTCGCTGAGCGACCGCAGCGCCCGCTCGCGGGCGTCGCGCTCGCCGACCAGGGTGGTGTACTGGTCCGCCAGGATGTTGAAGCTGGTGATCTCGCTGGCCGAATCGGAGAAGACCGGCTGGCCGGTCTTGCGGTCGGTCAGCACGAAGCTGGCCGTCATCGTCAGGTTCTTGCGGGTCGTCGTCAGGTCGCTGATCAGGTTGACGTCCTGCTGCGATTCGGCGAGCGACACGGCCAGGTCGTAGGCCGGCTGGTCCGGCCGGCCCTGCGGGTTGAGCATGCGGATCAGCTCGGTGCGCATGATCTGGCCCGACCGGTCGGCGATGACGCCGACATTGATCTGCCCCAGCCGGTCGGACATCGCCGTGCCGACGGAGTTGGTGCCGTAGAGCGGCCTGAGGCCGCAGGCCCCGAGCGCGAGGATCAGCAGCAGCGGCGCTACGCGTTTAGCCCAGGATTTAGCCGACAACATTGACGATCCTGTTCGGGACGACGATGACCTTGCGCACGGTGCGGCCCTCCAGCGCGCGGGCGACATTGGCGTCGGCCAGCGCGGCCTCGCGCGCGGTCGCCTCGTCGACGTCGCGCGGCAGCACGATGGTGGCGCGCAGCTTGCCGTTGACCTGGACCGCGACCTTGGCGGTGTCCTCGACCAGCAGCGCCGGGTCGGCCTCCGGCCAGGGCGCGTCGGCCAGCAGGCCGTCATGGCCGAGATGCTGCCACAGCGCCTCGCCGATATGCGGCACCATCGGGCCGATCAGCCGGACCACGCCGTCGAAGGCCTCGCGCAGCGCCCAGGCCTCGCCCTGCCCTGCCCCGTCGACCTTGCCGATCAGGTTGGTCAGCTCGCGGATGCGGGCGACGGCCTTGTTGAAGTGGAACCGCTCCAGGTCGTCGCCGACGCCGGCGATGGTCTTGTGCAGCGCCCGGCGCAGCCCTTCGGCCGCGGGGCTGAAGCCGTTCGGCGGCGGCGACCCGGCCGCCGGCAGCGCCGCCGGGGTCTCCGTCACCAGGCGCCACAGCTGCTGCAGGTAGCGCCAGGCGCCCTCGATGCCCGCCTCGGTCCACTCCATGTCGCGGTCCGGCGGGCTGTCCGACAGGACGAACAGCCGCGCGGCATCGGCGCCGTAGGTGTCGATGATCGCCTGCGGGTCGACGGTGTTGCGCTTGGACTTGGACATCTTCTCGATGCGGCCGGCGGTGATCGCCGCGCCGTCGGACAGCCTGGTCCAGTTGCCCTGGTCGTCGCGGCTGACCTCGGTCGGGTACAGCCAGGCGCCATGGGCGTCGCGATAGGTCTGGTGCGTGACCATGCCCTGGGTGAACAGCCCGGCGAAGGGCTCGTCGATGCCCAGATAGCCGCAGCGCTTCAGGGCGCGGACGAAGAAGCGGGAGTACAGCAGGTGCAGCACCGCATGCTCGATGCCACCGACATACTGGTCCACCGGCAGCCAGCGATCGACCGCGGCGCGGTCGAAGGCCTGGGCGCTGCGCGGCGAGCAGAAGCGCGCGAAGTACCAGGAGGATTCGAAGAAGGTGTCGAAGGTGTCGGTCTCGCGCCGGGCCGCGCCGCCGCAGCTCGGGCAGGCAACGTGCTTCCAGGTCGGGTGCCGGTCCAGCGGGTTGCCCGGCTGGTCGAAGGTCACATCCTCCGGCAGGGTCACCGGCAACTGGTCCTCCGGCACCGGCACGATGCCGCAGGCGTCGCAATGGATGATCGGGATCGGGCAGCCCCAGTAGCGCTGGCGCGAGACGCCCCAGTCGCGCAGCCGGTAGCGCACCGTCCCCTCGCCCGCCTGGCGCTCCTGCAGCGCGGCGATGGCGATGTCCTTGGCCTCGGCCACCGAGACCGGATGGTCCGGCGTCAGCGGGCCGATGTCGTAGGCGAAGGCGCCGTCGGTCAGCACCATGGCCTCGGCCATCGCGGCGCCGTCCGGCCGGTCGCCGCCGGCCGGCCACAGCACCGGGATGATCGGCAGGCCGTAGGCCCGGGCGAAGTCGAAGTCGCGCTGGTCATGCGCCGGGCAGCCGAAGATGGCGCCGGTGCCGTATTCCATCAGCACGAAATTGGCGACATAGACCGGTACGGTGCGGTTCGGGTCCAGCGGATGGACCGCGCGCAGTCCGGTGTCGATGCCGCGCTTCTCCTGCGTCTCGATCGCCGCCTCGCTGGTGCCGCTGCGGCGGCATTCGGCGACGAACTCGGCCACGGCCGGGTTGGCGCGGCCGATCTCGTCGGCCAGCGGGTGGTCGGGCGAGACGGCGCAGAAACTGGCACCGAACAGCGTGTCCGGCCGGGTGGTGAAGATCTCCAGCCCGTCCTCACGGCCCTGCAGCGGGAAGGTGACGCGGGCGCCGACCGACCGGCCGATCCAGTTCTCCTGCATCAGCCGCACGCGCTCGGGCCACCGCTCCAGCGTCGGCAGCGCCGCCAGCAGGTCGTCGGCGTATTCGGTGATGCGCAGGAACCACTGGTTCAGGCGGCGCCGCTCGACCGGCGCGCCGGAGCGCCAGCCGCGGCCGTCGATCACCTGCTCATTGGCCAGGACGGTGTTCTCGACCGGGTCCCAGTTGACCCAGGACTCCTTGCGGTAGGCCAGGCCCGCCGCCAGGAAGTCCAGGAACATCTTCTGCTCGTGCCGGTAGTATTCCGGGTGGCAGGTCGCGATCTCGCGGCTCCAGTCCAGCGACAGCCCCATGGACTGCAACTGGCCGCGCATCGCCGCGATGTTCTCATAGGTCCAGGCGGCCGGATGGGCGCCGCGCTCGATCGCCGCGTTCTCCGCCGGCAGGCCGAAGGCGTCCCAGCCCATCGGGTGCAGCACGTCGAAGCCCATGGCCCGGCGGTGCCGCGCCACCACATCGCCCAGCGTGTAGTTGCGGACGTGGCCCATATGGATGCGCCCCGACGGATAGGGGAACATCTCCAGCACGTAATATTTCGGCCGGTCGCCCAGCGTCTCGAGCCGGAAGGTGCCGCGCTCCCGCCACACGTCCTGCCAATGGGCTTCGGTTTCTCGGTGGTTGTAGCGGGACATCTCGATGCTCTGTGCGGAAAGCCTGGCCGGACGTCCCGGAGTAGACGCCCTGCAAACACGAATCTCTGCGGCGTCGCCCCGGGGGCGAAGCCGTCCCAGGCATTTACAAGGAAAGGGCGCCGGGGATCAATCCCGCGGCGCCCGGATGACAGCAGACCTGGCCGGCAGGGCCCGGATCACTGGGCGGTCGACTGCTCCAGCCCGGTGATGCGAAGCTGCCGCGCCTTGGTCAGGATGGTGTCCTCGAGCGCGGTGCCCATGGTGGCCGGCGGCGGGGCATCGGACCACCCGCCCCGGCCCTGCACCTGGCGGAACACGCTGACCTTGATGCCGTCGGAGCGCAGCTCGCGGCCCAGGATGTAGACGTTCAGCTTGTAGCGGGCCGTCGGCTCCCGCGGGTCGGTGTACCAGTCGGTGACGATGGTGCCGCCGAACGGGTCGGCGCTGGTGATCGGCATGAAGGACACGGTGTCCAGGCTGGCGCGCCACAGATAGGCGTTGACGCCGAGGACCGCGCCCTCGCCGAGGTCCTTCTTCTGCTCGGAGCCGGCGCCGAAGCTGAGGCCGCCGGGCCCGAAGATGCTCTGATTCGGTGCCGGAGAACGCTCGCGGGAAGGACCCAGCTCGGGGCTCGGGCCGACCTTGACGCCGTCGTCGGAGCAGGCGGCTACGGTGAAGACGACCGTCAGCAGGGCGAGCAGCGATCTCAGCGACATTCGGCGCAGCCATATAGAAAAAGGGAGCGGCATCATAGCCGCTCCCCCTTCAAAGGCTAGCTTTTTATCGGTTCGATCAGAACGAGACCGAGACGCCGGTCAGGAACGTCGCCTGCTCCCAGCTCTTCTCGCTCTTGACGGTGCCGATCAGATCGCCGTCCTGGTTGAAGATCCCCTTCTTGCGGAAGCTCTGGATCTCGTAGACCACTTCGGCGTAGGTGTTCAGGCCCGGCGCCACGGTGTAGTTCACGGTCGCGACCGCGACGTGGTTGTCCTTCAGATCCAGCTTCTGGCTGTCCGTGCCGAACAGGTCGTTGTTCTTGTCGGCCCAGGTGTAGGCGTAGCCGAGGCCGAGATTTACGCCGTTGCCCAGGCTGTAACCGAGGCCGAAGCCGATGGTGTCGAAGTTCTTGTCGGTCTGGCCGACGCCGAAGCCGCTCGGGGTGCCGACCCAGACGAGGCTCGCGACGATGCCGTCGACGCCGATCTGACCGCCGGCGCTGTAGGTCTCGAGATCCCAATGGTTGCTGATGCCGTTGGCATAGCTGGCGGTGCCGCGGACCTTGAGGCTGAGCCCGTCGAACTCGCCTTCATAGCCGACGCCGCCGCTGATAGCGTTCTCGAAGACCTGGCCGCCGTTGAACAGGTCCTGCCGGCCCTGGGTGCCGTTGCTCAGGTCCTTGCTGTCGGAGATCACCGGGGTGAAGCCGACGGCGAAGATGAAGCCGCCGATGCTCGGCGAGGAGTACTTGACGCTGGTGCTCTTATCCAGGCCCGAATGGTAGGTCGGGTCGAGCGAGAAGAAGTCGCCGCCGCCGTAGCGGTAATTGCCGTCCAGGTTGTCGCCGTAGCCGCCCTGGGCATTGAGGATGTCGTCCGGCGCGAAGAAGTAGCCGAAGTCACCGGCCACCTGCGGCGAGTCGCCCAGGGTGACGGTACCAAAGTCGCCCTTCAAATAGACGTACTGGCGGTCGACCGTGACGTTCTGACGACGGTTGACGTTGTTCATACGGATGCGGGCGCCGTATTCCAGCCCGCTGTCGGTGACGTTCTTGATGTCGAACTGCAGGCGGCCGTTCGAGTTGAAATCATACTCGCGGTCGCGGTTGTCGTCGCTCGAGCCGATGATCAGGCCGGCTTCCCAGGCGACGAAACCCGTGATGTTGATGCTCAGACCGGACGTCACCGGCTTCTCATCCGCCAACGCCGGCATCGCCACCAGAGCGGCGGCGGCCAGCGCCGTCCCACCCAGCAGAATCTTCTTCATTCCTAAACCTCCTAACGCGGCCGAGTGGCCGGATGTCCCCTAGAAGTCCCCTCGAAGACGACACCACCAGCCAGGGTGCGAATGGCGCCGATCTGCAGGTTATACGGGGCAGCCATGCCGGCCGACAATGTGCAAGTTGCACAGAAGTCACAAAAGCTCGGGCATGTGCCGCAATTGCAACAGGCGGCTGGGGAGCCTCGGAGGCGAGGTCCCAGGCGGGGCCGGCGGCGCGCCAAAAGCCGGTAAATCAGGGGCACAGGCGACCGGCGCCGGGGCGCCGCCCGGGCCGCCCGCCATGCTGCGTTGCGGCAGAAGGGCGCAAGAAGGCGTTGCAATCCCGCATCGGCGTGCCGGATTGTCGCACTATGACGGCCGTCACACCCCGGGGTTTTTCGTTTCGGCCCGGGCGGTGGGCAGGGCCGGCCATCCAAGGCGGCGGCCGGCGGCCGTCCCGCGGGCATTGAAACCGGCATCGTCATGCCGGATTCTGGCGCCATGACGACACTCGCCGAATCCATCGCCTCGCTCCGCTCGCGGATCGCCGCCGCCGCCCGCGACGCCGGCCGCGACCCCGCCGCGGTCACGCTCGTCGCCGTCTCCAAGGTCCAGCCGGAGGAGCGGGTCGAAGCCGCGCTGGCCGCCGGCCAGCGGGTGTTCGGCGAGAACCGGGTGCAGGAGGCGCAGGGCCGCTGGGGCGAGCGCCGCGCGGCCTGGCCGGACCTGCAGCTGCGGCTGATCGGTCCGCTGCAGACCAACAAGGCGAAGGACGCGGTGCGGCTGTTCGACGTGATCGAGACGGTCGACCGCCCGAAGCTGGCGCGCAGCCTGGCGGAGGCGATGGCGGCGACGGGGCGGCGGCCCGACTGCCTGATCCAGGTCAACACCGGCGAGGAGCCGCAGAAGGCCGGCGTGACGCCGCGCGAGGCCGAGGCGCTCTACCGGCTCTGCGTCGAGGAGTGCGGCCTGCCGGTCCGCGGTCTGATGTGCATCCCGCCGGTGGAGGAGCCGCCGGCGCTGCATTTCGCGCTGCTGGCAGACCTGGCGGGAAAGCTCGGCCTGCCGGTGCTGAGCATGGGCATGAGCGACGATTTCGAGACCGCGGTGCGCTACGGCGCCACCCATGTCCGGGTCGGCACCGCGCTGTTCGGCACGCGGGTTGCCCCGGCGCCGCAGCCTACGGCTGCGTGATTACCAACTCGTCCCCAGGCGCCGCCGCGGCCAGCAGCTCCAGCAGGTCGGCCCGGGTGAGGGCGACGCAGCCCTCGGTCGGGCCCCAGTCCGGCCGCGCCAGATGGACGAAGACGGCGCTGCCGAGGCCGGGCACCGGCGGGTCGTCGTTGTGGCCGATCACGATCACCAGGTCGTACAGGGCGTCGTCCCGCCACATCCGCTCGTGCCGCGCGGGGTGGGGCAGGCGGACGGGACGGTTGTAGGCTGCCGGATCGGCGGGATCGTCGCCCCAGCCATCCTCGGGCGCGATCGCCGCGCAGGGCAGGGCGGTCGCCGGGGCCGGGCCGTGGTCGGGCCGGTACAGGGCCCGGCGCAGCGGGAACCGGCCGACCGGCGTCGCCCCGTCGCCCTC
>NZ_JANX01000112.1 GCF_000767795.1 Inquilinus limosus MP06
GGCGGTCGTTCTCCGCCCGCATCACCGCGGCGATGGCCAGCGCCGCGCGGGCCGCCCGCGGCGCATGGTCCTTCATCTTCTCCGGCGCGCCCCACGAACGCCATCAGGCAGTCGCCGATGAACTTGTCGATGGTGCCGGACTCGGCCTCGACGCAGCGCGCCAGCATGGCGAAATGCTCGTTCAGATAGGCCGCGATCCGCGCAGCCGGCAGCCGCTCCGCCGCCGCGCTGAAATTGGCGATGTCGGTGAACATCACCGTCAGGATACGCTCGATCGAGACCACGTCCTCGCCGTCGCCCTTGGTGATCAAGCGGCGGACCAGGCTTTTCGGCACATAGGTCTCGAGCCAGCGCAGCCCCACCAGCATGGTGTTGAAGGCCTGGGCGCCCTCGTTCAGCTCCTTGAACACGCTGCCCGGCAGCGGCTTCACCTGGCTGAACTCCAGCTTGCCCACCGCCCGCGCCTGTTCCGAGAAGGCGCGCACCGGCCGCGCGATCATGCGGCCGACAAAGACGCCGACGATGATCGCCAGCACCATCACCGCCAAGCCCGCCAGCCCGGCCCGGATCACCCGCCAGACCTCGGCGCCGATCGCGTCGCCCGGCACATGGATGCCGAGGATCAGCTGGGTCGGGCCGAAGCCGTAGATGGTGCGGTACAGGAAGATCTCGTCCTGGTCGCCGATCTGCACCTCGCGGATCCGCACCCGCGGATTGCGCACGGTGACCGGCGCGCCCTGCGTCCACAGCGCCGCCAGGGCCGGGTCGCCGACCTGGTCGAGCCGCGGCAGCGGCTCCTCCACCGAGGCCGGCGGCGGGTCGGTGGCCATGCGCGGATGGGCCAGAACCCGGTCCTCGCCATACAGGATGAAGGGCACCTGCGCCGGGTCGCTGGACACCCGGGCCAGGAACTTCGACAAGTCCTGCACCGTGACCACCGCGAACAGCACGCCGACCAGCTGGCCGTTGCGGCGCACCGGCTGGCGCAGGTTCAGCACCGTGGCGTGCGGCCCGTCACGCAGATACAGGATCTCGCCCCAATAGGCGTCGACCTTGCCGGCGGCCTCCATCAGCGCCTCGCGGCTCTGCTCGGCCTCGTTCCGCTGGTCGAAGGTCTCGTAGCTGCCGTCCTGCTGGTGGGTGACGCCGCGGATGCGCAGATCCTCGGTCAGATAGGCGATCGAGCGCACCTGCGGCGAGGCGGCCAGCGCGCCGGTCAGCATGGTCGAGAACTGGTCCATGTTGGCCGCGTCGAGCCGCCCCTGCTGCAGCAGCAGGGCGAGGTTGCCCAGCTCGTTCGACACCGGCTCGAGATGCTGGCGCAGCTGCGCCTCGACCGAGGCGACGCCGATCTCGGCCTGGTTGGTCAGCAGGTCGAAGGTGGTGCGCGCCGCCGTGGTCCAGTAGATCGCAAGCACCGCCGCGACCGCGATCGCCACGAGGCCGCCGATGGCGACCGCGAGCGTCCGGGCCAGGGTGATGGTGCGTCGGCGCGGCCTGCCGGAGCGGCTGGCCGGCGCCTCGGCCTCGGCGGCGACCGGCAGAGTCATGGGGCGATGGCGGGATCCAGCATGCGGCCGAGAGGCCGGCCGCCGAAGATGTGGATATGCAGATGCGGCACTTCCTGGTGCCCGTCGCCGCCGATGTTCGACAGGATGCGGTAGCCCGGCTCGGCCAGGCCCAGGTCGCGGGCGACGCGGCCGACGGCCCGGGTCAGGGCCGCGATCTCGGCGTCGCTGGCGCGCTCCGAGAAGTCGTCCATCGAGACATAGGCGCCCTTGGGGATCACCAGCACATGCACCGGCGCCTTCGGGCCGATGTCGTGGAAGGCCAGGACGTGGTCGTCCTCATACACCTTCCTGCACGGCAGCTCGCCGCGCAGGATGCGGGCGAAGACATTGTTCGGATCATAGGCCATCGGTCGTCCTCTCCACCGGTCTTCGCCGAGCGATGATGACACATGGTGCTGAATCGCGGCGAAATTCAGCCAACACCTCAGCGACCCGTTCGATGCCGGCGGCGACGCGATGTCGCGGGCCGCCCTTCTCCCCGCACGGGCGGGCGGGCCTACTCCGTCGGCCGTGCCGCCTTCTCGGCGATGCCGCTGGTGCCCTCGCGCGCCTCGAGCACGGCCCAGACCGCCTCCGGCTCGACACCGGCATCGGCCCACAGCACCAGCAGGTGGTAGAGCAGGTCGGCGCTTTCGGACGCGATCTTCCCGGGGTCGTCGCGCAAAGCCTCGATCACCGTCTCGACCGCCTCCTCCCCCAGCTTCTGGGCGATCTTCGGCCGGCCGCGGGCGAACAGCTTGGCGGTGTAGCTGGAGGCGGGATCGGCGCCCTGCCGCGACCGGATCACGGCGGCCAGCCGGTCCAGAACCCGGGCGTCGATCGGCGAGCCCCCGCCGCTCATGCCGCCATCCGCACCGGCAGCCCGGCATCGGCCAGATGCTGCTTGGCCTGGGCGATCGAATAGGTGCCGAAATGGAAGATCGAGGCGGCGAGGAGGCCGGTGGCGCCACCGATCAGTGCGCCGTCGGCCAGGTGCTGCAGCGTGCCGACGCCGCCCGAGGCGATGATCGGGATGCCGACCACCTGCCGGATGCGCTGCAGCAGCCCGATATCGAAGCCTTCCTTGGTGCCGTCGCGGTCCATCGAGGTCACCAGCAGCTCGCCGGCGCCGGCCGCGGCCATCCGGTCGGCCCAGTCCACCGCATCGATGCCGGTGCCCTTGCGGCCGCCATGGGTGAAGATCTCCCATTGGCCGGGCGAGACCTGCTTGGCGTCGATCGCCACCACCACGCATTGCCGGCCGAACTTGACCGCCGCCTCGGACACCAGCTCGGGCCGGGCCACGGCGGCGGAGTTGATCGACACCTTGTCGGCCCCGGCCAGCAGCAGGGCGCGCACATCGTCGACGCTGCGCACGCCGCCGCCCACGGTCAGCGGCATGAACACCTGCTCGGCGGTGCGGCGGACCACGTCGAACAGCACGCCGCGATTCTCGTTGGTCGCGGCGATGTCGAGATAGACCAGCTCGTCCGCGCCTTCGCGGTCATAATGCCGGGCCTGCTCCACCGGGTCGCCGGCATCGACGAGATTCTCGAAGTTGACGCCCTTGACCACCCGTCCGTCCTTGACGTCGAGGCAGGGGATGACCCGGACCTTGAGCATGCCTCAGGCCTCCACCGGCACCGGGCCGGACAGGATCGCCAGCGCCTGCTTCGGGTCGATCCGGCCGTCATAGAGGGCGCGGCCGCAGATCACCCCGGCGATGCCCGACTTCTCCTCGCGCTTGATCACCCTGAGGTCGTCGAGCGAGGAGGCGCCGCCCGAGGCGATCACCGGCGTGGTCAGGGCGAAGGCCAGATCGGCCGTGGCCTCGACATTCAGCCCGCCCATGGCGCCGTCGCGGTTGATGTCGGTGTAGATGATCGCGGCGACGCCGGAATCCTCGAAGCGCAGCGCCAGGTCCAGCGCCTTGACGGTCGAGGTCTTGACCCAGCCCTCGATGGCGACATAGCCCTCGCGCGCGTCGATGCCGACGGCGATCCGGCCGGGCCAGCGGCGGCAGGCCTCGCGCACCAGGTCCGGGTCGCGCACCGCGACCGTGCCCAGCACCACCCGCGCGACGCCGCGCTCGAGCCAGAACTCGATCCGCTCCAGGTCGCGGATGCCGCCGCCCAGCTGCACCGGCAGCGAGGTGGCCTTGAGGATGCCGCCGATCGCTTCGGCATTCACCGGATGGCCGGCGATGGCGCCGTTCAGGTCGACCACATGGATCCAGCTGAAGCCCTGCTCGGCAAAGGCCTTGGCCTGCTCCGCCGGGTCCAGGTTGAACACCGTGGCTTCGCTCATCTCGCCGCGGACGAGGCGGACGCAGTGGCCGTCCTTCAGATCGATGGCCGGGTAGAGGATCATGGCGTCGGGTCCTGCCCCGCCTCGGTCAGCGGGATCAGCGGTTTGTGGAAGTAGCAGCCGCCGATCAGGCGGCCGTTCACGCGGGCATAATACGGGTTCGTCGCCCAGCGGACGAATCCCAAGCTCTCGAACAGGCGGATCGCCGCAGCCTGGGTCTCGCGGACATCGAGCGTCAGCAGGCCGTAGCCGCGCGCCCGCGCCTCGGTCTCCGCCGCCTCGACCAGCATCCGTGCCAGGCCGTGGCCGCGGGCCCAGGGGGCGACGAACATGCCGTTGACGCCGGCGGCGAAGGACTGCGCCTCGTTGTTCGCCGGCGGCTCCACCAGCTGGATGGCGCCGGCGATGACCTCGTCGAGCCGGCCGACGAAGAGGTGCCGGCCCGGCATCACCACCACGCCGCCCCAGTAGCGCTCCATCGTGTCGCGCGGTGGCGGCTTGACCCAGCCGAAGCCGCCGCCTTCGACGATCGCCAGCTCGGCCG
Organism: Inquilinus limosus MP06; assembly: GCF_000767795.1. Taxonomy (GTDB): domain Bacteria; phylum Pseudomonadota; class Alphaproteobacteria; order DSM-16000; family Inquilinaceae; genus Inquilinus; species Inquilinus limosus_E. The sequence goes on from NZ_JANX01000112.1 coordinate 4,402, forward strand.
CGTCGCACAGATCGTGCAGGTCGCCGCCGCGGATCCGGTCGAGCCGGCCGACCGACACCGCCGGCGCGGGGACGGGCGCGGTGGTCATGGCGCGGCCCTGGAGAGGACGCCGGTCATGGCGTCCAGGTCACGAAGTTGCCGAGCAGCCGCAGGCCGGCGGCCTGGCTCTTCTCCGGATGGAACTGCACCCCGATCCAGTTGTCGCAGCCGACCGCGGCGGTCTGCTGCCCGCCATAATCGACCGTCGCCAGCACCTCGGACGGGTCGGCCGGCACCATGACATAGGAATGGGCGAAATAGACGTCCTGGCCGTCCAGCCCGTCCAGCACAGGGTGTTCTTCCCCGACCGCCAGGGTGTTCCAGCCCATCTGCGGCACCACCAGGTCGGGATCGGCCGGCGCCAGCGGCACCACCGCGCCATGCACCCAGTCGAGGCCGAGGAAGTCGCCATGCTCATGGCCGACGCCGGCCATCACCTGCATGCCGACGCAGATGCCGAGGAACGGCACGCCGCCCTTCTTCACCCTCTCCTCCAGCACCTCGCGCAGGCCGGGCATCGCGCCCAGCGCCTGGCTGCAGTCGCCGAAGGCGCCGACGCCCGGCAGCACCAGCCGGTCGGCCCGGCGCACCACCTCGGCATCGGCGGTGACGATGATCTCCTGCGCCGCCCCGCGCTCCGCCGCGGCGCGTTCCAGCGCCTTGGCGGCCGAGCGGAGATTGCCGGAGCCGTAGTCGATCACGGCGATGGCCATGGGAAAGTCCCGGAGCTAGAGGGAACCGCCGAGCGTGCCCTTGGTCGAGGGCACGGCGTCCGGGCGGCGGCTGTCGATCTCGGTCGCGGCGCGCAGGGCGCGGGCCAGCGCCTTGAAGCAGCTTTCGACGATGTGGTGGTTGTTCTCGCCGTAGAGATTGGCGACGTGCAGCGTCAGCCCGGCGTTCTGGGCGAAGGCGTGGAACCATTCCCGGAACAGCTCGGTGTCCATCTCGCCCAGCTTGTCGCGGGTGAAGCGGACATCCCACACCAGGTACGGCCGGGCCGAGATGTCGACGGCGACGCGCGACAGCGCCTCGTCCATCGGCACATGCGCCTCGCCGTAGCGCTGGATACCGCGGCGGTCGCCCAGCGCCTTGGCGAAGGCCTGGCCGAGGGTGATGCCGACATCCTCGGTGGTGTGGTGGAAGTCGATATGGAGGTCGCCCTCGGCCCGGACCGTCAGGTCGAACAGGCCGTGCCGGGCCAGCTGGTCCAGCATGTGGTCGAGGAAGCCGACACCGGTCTGGATGTCGGAGCGGCCGGTGCCGTCGAGATCGACCGTGGCGCTGATCCGCGTCTCGCGGGTGGCGCGGTCGACGGTCGCGGCGCGGCTAGGGGCCGGGCTGGTCCGGCTGGGTTTGGCAGGGGTTCCGTCCATGGCCTTGTGTCTTAACAGGAAGCCTGGTGCATCGCCAGCCGCCGAGCCATGCCTGGAGAGCAGGGGGCCTGCAGGCAATGCGCGGGGAGGGCAATTGACGGCCCGCGCGCCGGGCTTCCCAAGACGACGAGGCAGCCCTATGATTACAAATGAGGACAAAGGATTACCGATGACCCAAGCTCGGCCCACCGAACCCATCACGATCCGCACCACGAAGGAAACCGTCGACGAGATCGACGCCCTCGCCACCGCCATGGACCGATCGCGCAACTACGTCATCAATCAGGCGCTGCGGCAGTATCTGGAAGCGAATGCCTGGCAGGTTCAGCGCATCGAGGAAGGCCTTGCGGCCGCGCGTGAAGGCCGCGTCCGTCCTGCCGAAGACGTGTTTGCCGACATCGCTGCGAAGCATGGCTGGCGACGCTGATGCGGCTGGTCTTTGCCGAGCCGGCCGAGAGCGACCTCAAGGACATCATCGACTATATCGCTCTGGACAACCCGTTGGCTGCTGAGAGGGTCTATGGTGCGATTGTCGCTACAGCCGAACGGCTGACCCGCTTTCCTGAGATCGGGCGGGTTGGCCGCTTGCCGGATACACGGGAGCTGACCGTCACCTCGCTGCCTTATCTCATCGTCTATCAGGTTGCGACGGAGACGGTGACGATCCTGGCCGTATTCCACGGTGCCCGTGACTTGGCGAGGGCTTTGGATGAGCGGAAGGCCGGGCTCAAGCCTCCGCAGCAATAGCTCAAGGCAGGGAACGGTCCGCAAGACTTGATCCCCCCGCCGGACGGTCCAATCTAGGCGGTGCGGGCCGACGGCCCGTTCCAACCCCAGCGTTTCCGGATTTCTGCATGTCGTCTTCCGAGAGTGCCGCCTGGCACGGCACCACCATCCTCGCCGTGCGCAAGAACGGCCATGTCGTCATCGCCGGCGACGGTCAGGTGACCGCCGGCAACACCGTGATGAAGGGCACCGCCCGCAAGGTGCGGCGCCTGGGCGACGGCAGCGTCATTGCCGGCTTCGCGGGAGCGACCGCCGATGCCATGGCCCTGTTCGAGCGCCTCGAGGCCAAGCTGGAGAAGCATCCAGGCCAGTTGGCCCGCGCCTGCGTCGAGCTGGCCAAGGACTGGCGCACCGACCGGTATCTGCGCCGGCTGGAGGCGATGATGGCGGTGTGCGACCGCCAGGTCTCGCTGATCCTGACCGGCACGGGCGACGTGCTGGAGCCGGATGACGGGCTGATCGGCATCGGCTCCGGCGGCTCCTTCGCCCTGGCCGCCGCCCGCGCTTATATGGAGCACCCGGAGTTCGACGCCGAGACCATCGCCCGCAAGGCGATGCAGATCGCCGGCGACATCTGCATCTACACCAACCACAACGTCACGCTGGAAAGCCTGTGATCGCGGCCCTGCCGATCACCCGACCCAAGGCCGCGAAGGACCCGAGATGACCGACACCGCCAATTTCAGCCCGCGCGAGATCGTCTCCGAGCTCGACCGCTTCATCGTCGGCCAGCACGACGCCAAGCGCGCCGTCGCCATCGCGCTGCGCAACCGCTGGCGCCGCCAGCAGCTGCCCGAGGCGCTGCGCGAGGAGGTGCTGCCGAAGAACATCCTGATGATCGGCCCGACCGGCGTCGGCAAGACCGAGATCGCGCGCCGCCTGGCGAAGCTGGCCAACGCGCCGTTCCTGAAGGTCGAGGCCACCAAGTTCACCGAGGTCGGCTATGTCGGCCGCGATGTCGAGCAGATCGTCCGCGACCTCCTGGAGATCGCGATCAAGATGACCCGCGAGACCCTGCGCAAGGAGGTCGCGGCCAAGGCCGAGATCCGCGCCGAGGAGCGGGTGCTGGACGCGCTGGTCGGCGAGAACGCCTCGGCCGAGACCCGGCAGAAGTTCCGCAAGATGCTGCGCGAGGGCCAGCTGAACGATCGCGAGATCGAGATCCAGGTCGCCGACACCGGCGGCGGGCTGCCGACCTTCGACATCCCGGGCATGCCGGGCGCCCAGATGGGGATGCTCAACCTCAACGACATGTTCGGCAAGGCCTTCGGCAACCGCACCAAGCCGCGCCGCATGTCGGTGCAGGAGAGCCACGCGGTGCTGATGGCCGAGGAATCGGACAAGCTGCTGGACCAGGAGAAGGTGACCGCCGAGGCGATCCAGCTGGTCGAGCAGAACGGCATCGTCTTCCTGGACGAGATCGACAAAATCACCGCCCGGTCGGAGCGGCAGGGCGCCGATGTCAGCCGCGAGGGCGTGCAGCGCGACCTGCTGCCGCTGATCGAGGGCACCCAGGTGGCGACCAAATACGGCACGGTGCGCACCGACTACATCCTGTTCATCGCCTCCGGCGCGTTCCAGCTGGCCAAGCCGTCGGACCTGCTGCCGGAGCTGCAGGGCCGCCTGCCGATCCGGGTCGAGCTGCAGGCCCTGTCGCGCGACGATTTCCGCCGCATCCTGACCGAGCCGGAGCACAGCCTGATCAAGCAGTACAAGGCGCTGCTGGGCACCGAGGAGGTGACGCTGGACTTCGCCGAGGACGCGATCGACGCGCTGGCCGACCTGGCGGCGGAGATCAACCGCTCGGTCGAGAACATCGGCGCCCGCCGGCTGCACACGGTGCTGGAGCGCCTGCTGGACGAGGTCAGCTTCACCGCCTCCGACCGCTCCGGCGAGACGGTGAGGATCGATGCGGCCTATGTCCACGACAAGGTCGGCGCGCTGACCCGAAACGCCGATCTGAGCAAGTTCATCCTGTAATAGCAGACCACCGGTCTCCGCGGCTTCCGCCCACCGTCATCGCCCGGCTAGCCTCGGCGGTGACGGAGCGGGCCCGGACGGGCAAGCCACCGCTCCGCCGGGAGACATCGACATGTCCGCTGTGACCGGGCGCTTCGGCCCCTATGATTTCACCGTGCTGCTCGACGGCATCTTCGAGGCGCCGAAGACGGTGCTGACCCACGCCGCCGGCGAGGACGCAACCCGTCGCCTGGTCGATAGCTGGCCCGGCGACAAGATCAGCATCGACGTGAACTGCTATCTGCTGCGGGGAGAGAACGGGATCTCCCTGATCGATGCCGGCACCGGCGACCATTGGGGGCCGGCGCTGGGCAAGGCGCCCGCGGCGCTGGCGGCAGCCGGAGTGCGTCCGGACGAGGTCGACCGCGTGCTGGTGACCCATCTGCACGGCGACCATGTCCTGGGCCTGCTCGTGGGCGACCAGCCATGGCTGCCGCGGGCGAAGATCCTGGTGCCGGAGAAGGATCTCGCCTTCTACGGCGATGCGGCCGTCGCCGAGACCTTTCCGCCGGCCCGGCGCGGCAACTTCAAGACGGCCGCCATCCTGGCCCGGGCCTACGCCGGCCGCATCCGCCCGATCGCGCCGGGCCCGGTCGAGGCCATGCCCGGCGTCGAGGCCGTGCCGCTGCCCGGCCACACGCCGGGGCAGAGCGGCTATCGCATCGGCGAGGGCCGAGAGGCACTGCTGATCTGGGCCGACGCCATCCATCTCGGCGTGCCGCAGATCGAGGACCCGGAGGTCGGGCTGACCTACGACCTCGACCCGGCGCAGGCCATCGAGAGCCGCTGGTTCCTGCTGCAGGAAGCGGCGAAGCACGGCTGGCGGGTCACCGGCAGCCATGTCAGCCCGATCGGCCGGATCGAGGCGGCTGGGCAGGGCTGGCGCTTCGTCGAGGGGTAGTACCGGTTACGCCATAGAGACCGTCATTGCGAGCGCAGCGAAGCAATCCATTGCGCCGCAAGAGCGGAGGGATGGATTGCTTCGTCGGCTTCGCCTCCTCGCAATGACGGTTCTTCGGTGATGAGGGCGGGCCTGTATGACCCCCCGCCGGCTGGGCCGGCGAGGGCCATCGTTCTTACTTCGCGTTCAGCAGCTCGGTGACCTTGAGCAGCACGAACTCCTCATCGTCCTGCCGGTCGACGGCGCGGCCGGAGGAGAAGGGCAGGTTGTTGTCGTTGGCGACGATGATGTGGTCGGCGTCGACCCGCGCCACGTTCTCGATCGTCACAAAGGGGAAGCTCAGCACCCCGTCATGCCCGCCCTGGCGCGCCTTGCGGCCGGGGTCCTGGATCGCCAACAGGTCGATCGAGCCGATCTTGCGCAGGACGCCGTCGGCATCGGCATCCGCCAGGTCGACCAGAGTGACCCGCTTCAGCCTGGCCGGGGTGGCGAAGCAGTCCGGCTTCGGGTCGCCCTGGCAGGCCTGGGCGGCGTCGCCCTCGCCCTGGTCGCGCTCGATGATCAGGCCGCGGGTGCCGCCGATCAGGTTGAAGTCGCCGATCGAGTTGCCGTTGGTCTCGAGCCGGTACTTCCACGACTTGCCGGTGAACGTCTTCGACGCGACGTCGAACTCCAGCACGCGCAGCAGCTCATGGCCCTGGGCGTCGGCCTCCGGCGCGCCCTTGGCCGCGTCCCATAGCCCGCCTTCCAGCAGCGGATACAGGGTCTTGCCGTCCTCGGACACCGCCATGCCCTCGAAACCCTTGCTGCGGCGCGATTCGAAGGCGACCGCGCCGGGGGCGCCCGGCATGGTGATGTAGGGGTTGTCGGGCGAGCGCACCGGCTTGCCGTCGGCCACCGTGTCGACCACGGTCAGCACCCGGCCGGCGGCATCGGTCTCGATCAGGAACGGCCCCAGCTCGTCGCCGAACCAGTAGTGGTCGCCGATCAGCTGCACCGATTCGATGTCGAAATCGGCGCCGGTCAGGTAGCGCTCCTTCGTCGCCTCGGCGACGATGCGGAACGGCACCTTCTTGTCCGGGTCGCTGAGGAACAGCGTGTTCAGCAGCGCCACCCGGCCGCTCTGCCAGTCCGGCTTCACCCGGTGCACCATCAGCATCGCGTCCGGCGAGTTGGCCTTGGACCCGAAGCCGTTGTCGGTGATGACGACGTATTCGCCGTTGCCGACCGGCCGGATGCCGCTGAAGCCCTGCACCGCCTGGCCGACGAAGGGGAAGGTCAGGCCGGTCTCGCGCACCGCCTTGCCCGAGCCGGTGGTGCCCATGACGCTGAACGGCCGGTCGATCCGGGCCAGGGTCGGGCCTGCGAACTTGGCCGAGGTGGCGAACATCGCCGGCGCGTCGGCCGGCGGCGCGGCGAAGGTCATCGCCGGCAGCACGGCATGGCCTTCCAGCACCGCCGGATAGGTCGCCGGGTCGTCGCCGGCCAGGGCCGCGGCGGCGGACAGGGTGATGGCCAGGGCCGCAAGAGACGCGGCGGCACGACGGAACGGATGCATGGGACCCCCTCTCGAACGAAACGCGGCGGGAGAGTGGGGTCGGCCGATGACGGCCGGATGACAGGTGCGTGAAAGTCTCGGGTCGGGGCGGTTGGATGGGCCAGGGTCACCTCCTCACCCTCCCAAACTGTCATCCCCGGCTTGACCGGCGCATCCAGGACTATCGATGCCACTCCGGGTGGTCCCTGGATTGCCGGGTCAAGCCCGGCAATGACAATTAGAGTTAAGCCGCCATGGCCTCTGCGGTCATCCGCGCCACCAGCCCGTCGATCTCGGCCTCCGCCGCTTGGAGCGATTGCCGGATCCGCTCATCGGCGAACTCGTCGTACTCGACCGCGATCGACACCGCGTCGGTGATGCCGATGTAGCGGAACACCGTCTGCAGATGCGGCTCGACATGGTTGAGGCCGGCGATGCGCCCGCCCGGCCCGTAGCCCCAGTCGCCGCGGGCGCCGAGCGTCACCAGACGCTTGCCGGACAGCATCGGCCAATAGGGCTCGCCCGGCCGGCCGCGGTCGAAGCCGAAGGTGCGGCCGACCCGGACGATGTTGTCGACCCAGGCCTTCATCGGCGCCGGCATCCCGAAATTGTACATCGGCACCCCGGCGACGATCAGGTCGGCGCGCTCCAGCTCGTCCACCAGCGCGTCGCTGACCGCCAGGGCCGCGCGCATCTCCGGCGTCCGCCGCTCCGGCCGGGTGAAGGCGGCGGCGATCCAGGCCTCGGTCACCGGCGGCGGCGGCTCCAGCCCGACATCGCGGCGGATCACCGTGTCATGCGGCCGCCGGGCCAGCCAGGCTTCGACGAAGCGGGCCGACAGGCGGCGGGTGTGCGAGCGGCCGAGCCGGGCGCTGGCATCGATGTGCAGGATCGTGGTCATGGCTGAGCTCCAGAAGATCTCTGCCCCAGGAGATGTGCGCTTTCCGGCTTGCCGACAAAGGCGAATCCCTCATCCTATGGCTGAGATCAATTCAGTCATCTGGAGCGCCATGCGCCGCCTGCCCCCGCTCGCCACCCTGCGCGCCTTCGAGGCCGCGGCCCGCCATCTCAGCTTCAAGCGTGCCGCCGAGGAGCTGCTGGTGACCCCGACCGCCATCAGCCATCAGATCCGGCTGCTGGAGGAGACGATGGGGCTGCGGCTGTTCGAGCGGCGGACCCGGCAGGTGGTGATGACCGAGGCGGCGCAGCGCCTGTACCCGGTGCTGCGCGACGGCTTCGACGCCTTCGCCCGCACCATCGACGGGCTGTCGGCCCAGGCCCGGCCGAGCACCGTGACCCTGACCGCCACCCGCGCCTTCACCGCGCGGCTGCTGGTGCCGCGCGTCGCGTCGTTCCAGGAGCGGCGGCCGGATATCACGCTGCGCCTGCTGGCGGCGGACGAGCCGGTGGACCTGACGGCCGGCACCGCCGATCTGGCCATCCGCTACGGCGGCGGCGCCTATCCGGGGCTGCGGTCCGAGCTGCTGGGCACCGACCGGCTGGCGCCGGTGGCGCATCCGGCGCTGGGGCTGACAGCGCCGGAGCAGCTGGCACGGCACCGGCTGGTGCATTTCGAATGGCGCGTGCCGCATCCCGACCGGCCGTCCTGGCCGCGCTGGTTCGCCGCCGCCGGGCTGCCGGAGGCCGGCGCCTCCGCCCTGCACTGCAGCGACGAGAGCCACGCCATCCAGGCGGTGGCGGCCGGCCACGGTGTCGGCCTGCTGAGCCTGACCCTGGTGGCGGCCGAGCTGGCGGCCGGCACGCTGGTGCAGCCCTTCGGCCCGGCGATCGAGGGCATGGGCTTCCACCTGGTCCTCCGCCCGGGTCCTGAGAGCGAGGCGGTGACTGCGGTCCGGGACTGGATCGTCGCGGAGTTCGGCAGCCTGCCGGGTGTTTGATGCAAGCTCCATCTTGCCGCCAGTCGCAATCGACGCCATATCTCATCCATAATGGCAAAAGTCGAGTTTACGCCATGAACGCCGTGCGAGCCAAAGTCTCTGAATCTGGCCGGCTGAGCATCCCGGCCGATCTGCGCCGTGCCGTCGGCCTTGAGCATGGCGGCGATGTCGTGGTCGAACTCGATGGCCGCGACATCAGGATCCGGACCGTGGATGAAGTCGTCGCCCAGGCTCAGGCTTTGACGCGACAGCTACTCGGCGACAGGCCGGAGGCTTCCGTGGACGCCTTCTTGGCCGAACGGCGACGTGAGGCTGCGAAGGAATGACGACGGCCGTTCTTGATGCCTCCGCCATTCTCGCCCTGCTGCGCGGCGAACCAGGTGCCGACAAAGTAAAGGCGGTGCTGCCGGGCGCGGCGGTGACGACGGTCAACCTGTCCGAGGTTGTCGGCCATTTCGCACGCAACGGCATCGCGGAAGCGGATGTCCGGTCGGTGCTCGGACCACTACCGCTGGAGCGCATCCCCTTCGACGAGGATCTGGCCTATGCCGCGGGCACATTGCTGCCGCTGACGCGGACGGCGGGGCTGTCGCTTGGCGACCGGGCCTGCTTGGCTCTGGCAAGGCGATTGGGGGTACCGGCGGTCACCGCTGACCGGCCCTGGCGCGGCATCGCCGGCGCCGTGGGTGTGGCCGTTGACGTGATCCGCTGACCGATTATCCCTCCCGCCGGCGCTTGAGCACGATGTAGAGCGCGCCGGAGCCGCCGTCGCGGGGATGGGCCGGGGTGATGGCCAGGATCTTGCCGCGCAGCGGCGCCTCGTTCAGCCACACCGGCACGTTCTGGCGCAGCACGCTGTCGCCGTTCGAGAAGCTGCCCTTGCCGGTGATCACCAAGAGCGTCTTCTTGCCCGCCCGCTGGGCCGCGGCGACGAAGCCGATCAGCGCGTCATGCGCCTCGATCTGGCGCATGCCGTGCAGGTCCAGCCGGCCCTCGATCCCCTCCTTGCCGCGACGCAGCCGGTCGGCGCGGTGGCCGTCGATGCCGGTCAGGTCGCCGGAGCGCAGCCGCTTCGGCGAGGCCGGCGCCATGGGCGGCTTCGGTGCT
>NZ_JANX01000113.1 GCF_000767795.1 Inquilinus limosus MP06
GTTCAAGGCCCTGCCCATCGGCCACGACGCCCTGCTGCTGGCGGTCGCCCCGGACCTTGCCGCGCAGGACCCGGCCACCCTTCCCTATCTGGCCTACAGCGCCGAATCCGGGCTCGGCCGCATCGTCTCCGGCGTCCATGGCCGGCGGATGGGCCAGCAGCCGGTCTTCACCTCGCATCTGGCCGCGGTTTTGCACAGCATGGTGCGGAATGGCCGGGGCGCCGCCTGGCTGCCGCGCAGCATCTGCGGCGACGACCTGGCCGCCGGCCGGCTGGCCGCCATTGGCCCGTCCACGCCGCCGATCGCGATCGAGATCCGCCTGTTCCGGCCGCGGGCACGCCAGAGCGCCCAGGCCGAGGCGTTCTGGCTCCTGGCCCGCGCCTGGGCGGCCGGCCGCGGCTTCGACCCCGAGGCCGACTAGCCGGTCCGTCAGCCAATGCGATAGGGCGCCAGCGCCTCCTCATTAGGGTCCAGGCCGATACCCGGCAGGTCGGGCACCGTGACGGTGCCGTCGTCGTTCAGCACCGGCGGGTGCAGATAGACCTCGTCCGCCATGGCGTTGACCTTCTTCGGGTAGAACTCCAGCAGCCGGGCGTTCGGGATCGCCGCCAGCAGATGCAGATGGGCCTGCTGGTCGCCATGCGGGCAGATGTCCAGCCCGTGCGCCTGGGCCATGGCGGCGACCTTCATGAACTCCGTCACCCCGCCCATGTAGCGCGCATCGGGGTTCAGGATGGCGACCGCCTGGGTGGCGATCAGGTCTCGGAAGCCGTGCTTGGTGTATTCGTTCTCGCCGGTCGCGATCGGGATCGAGGTCGCCGCCGCGATCTTGCGGAAGCCGTCATAGTCGTCCGGCTGCACCGGCTCCTCGAACCAGAAGGGCTCGTACTCCTCGGCCCGCTGCGACAGCTGGATGGCGTCGTAGTAGCGATAGGCGCAGTTGGCATCCATCAGCAGCTTGACGTCGGGACCGATGGCCTCACGCACCGCCTTGATGCGGGCCACGTCCTCCTTGATCGGCACGGCGCCGATCTTCATCTTCACCGCCTTGGCGCCGAGCTCGACATAGGATGCCACCTCGTGCTGCAGCTCCTTGTGGCCCTTGCCCTCGGAGTAGTAGCCGCCGGCGATGTAGAACGGGATCCGGGTGCGATAGCCGCCCAGCAGCCTGTACAGCGGCATGTTCGCCAGCTTGGCCTTGATGTCCCACAGCGCCAGGTCGATCGACGACAGCGCCCGGGTCTCGTAGCCGCGCCGGCCGGACAGCTTCGGGCTCCACAGGCTGGACCAGATCGCCTCGGTCATCGTCGGGTCGCGGCCGACCAGCGTCTCCAGGAAGCTGGCCCGCAGCTCGCGCTCGCCCGGGCGCGGGCGGCCGACGCCGTAGCCGGTGACGCCGGCATCGGTCTCGATCCTGACCACGGTCATGTCGGAGGTGGTGTAGGTGTGCAGGCCGTTGGTGATCGGCCGCGCCCGTTTCCACTGGTAATCGGCCGTCGACACGCGGGTGATCTTCGCCGACCCGCGCGCGGCGTCTTCTGTGGCTGACATTGGTTGGTCCTCGAATGGTTGACTACTGGTCGACGACGCCGCCGTCGACATGGGGACGCATCTGGATGGGGCGCGGCCACACGGGCTCGCGATGCTCGATCCCCGGCACCAGCTCGATGCCCAGGCCGGGGCCCTCGGGGATGCGGATGAAGCCGTCCTGCGGCCGGTCCAGGCCGGTCACCAATTCATGCGCCGGCAGCACGGCCGAACCGTCTGCGCCGGGCGACGCCGACGGGTATTCCTGGATCGCCAGGTTCGGGATCGCCGCGCCGAGCTGCAGGCAGGCGGCGAGGCTGACGGGCGACAACGGGTTGTGCGGCACGATCTGGGCGTCATGGGCCTCGGCCAGCGCCGCGATCTTGCGGCCGCCGGTGATGCCGCCGCACAGGCAGATGCAGGGCCGCAGATACTGCACGCCGCGGCGGGCCAGCAGGGTCTGGAACTGGTGCAGGCCGGTGTAGCGCTCGCCCGTCGCGATCGGGATCGGGACATGGTCGGCGACCCAGGCCATCGCGTCCGGATTGGCCGGCGGCAGCGGATCCTCGAAGAACATCGGGTGGTACGGCTCGATCCCCCGCGCCAGGGTCACGGCCTCCGGCACCGTCAGCCGGCGGTGGATCTCGATGCAGAGATCCATGTCCTCCCCCGCCGCCTCGCGCAGCCGGGCGACATTGCCGATCGCGTCCCGCATCTTGCGGGCATGGGCGCGGAAATACGGCTCGTCGATGCTCTCGTCCAGCAGCGGGTTCAGGTGCCCGACCGCGGTGAAGCCGGCCTTGCGCAGGGCCGAGACATGCGCCACCTGCTCGTCGATCGTGCGGCCCTTCACATGGGCGTAGAGCCGGGCCTTCCGCCGCATCGGGCCGCCCAGCAGCTCATGCACCGGCACGCCGAGCTGCTTGCCCTTCAGGTCCCACAGCGCGATGTCGATCGCCGAGATCGCGCCGGTGATCGCCGCGCCGGTGAAGTGGTGCGAGCGGTGCATCACGTTCCAGTGATGCTCGATCGGGCGGGCGTCCTTGCCGACCAGATAGGCGCCGAACTTGGTGATGGCCGCGGCGCTGGCCTCCAGATGCCCCCAGGCGCCGGATTCGCCGATCCCGGCCAGGCCGGACTCGGTGGTGATCCGGACATAGAGGTAGCGGCCGATCGGCAGCGGTTCGACGGTGGCGATCTTCATCATCATGCAGGCCCGCTCAAGGATTGACGCAGAGGCAGTCTTCCGCCGGCAGCAGCACCCGGGCGTCCTGCGGCGGCGCCCGGTCCGCCAGCACCCGCAGGTCGCCCAGCGGCGTCGCACCGGTGATCTCGAAGCTGGAGCCCTGGTAGAGGACGGTTCGAGGCGCGAAGGGCAGCACCGTCCCCGGGCCCTCCGCCGCGCCGCCGGGGGGCAGCAGCCGGATCTTCTGCGGCCGGATGGCGACGCAGATCGGCGTGCCCGCGGCCAGGGTGGACAGGCTGCGGGCGGCGACCGCGATGCCGGCCTCGGTCACCACCTCGGCGCCGGAGGGGCCGACGCGGCCGGGGATCAAATTGGCGCCGCCGACGAACTCCGCGACATGGGCGGTGCGCGGCCGCTCATAGACTTCGGCAGCGGTGCCGACCTGCTCGACCGCGCCGCGGCTGAGCAGGACCACCTGGTCGCTCATCGACAGCGCCTCGCTCTGGTCGTGGGTCACCAGGATCGTGGTCAGGCCGAAGCTTTCATGCACCGAGCGCAGCCAGGCCCGCGCCCGCTCCCGCAGCTGGGCGTCGAGGTTGGACAGCGGCTCGTCCAGCAGCAGCAGGCGCGGGCGGTAGACCAGCGACCGGGCGATGGCGACGCGCTGCTGCTGGCCGCCGGAGAGCTGGAAGGGATAGCGGTCGGCCAGCGCCCCGAGTTCAAGCTTCTCCAGCATCTCACGCGACCGCTGCTGGCGCTCCGCCGCCGGGGCGCGGCGGATCTTCAGCGCGTAGCCGACATTCTGCAGCACGGTCATATGCGGCCACAGCGCGTAGCTCTGGAACACATAGCCGATGTTGCGGCGCTCGGTCGGCACGTTGATCCCGCGCCGGTCGGAATAGATCGGGTCGCTGCCGAACCGGATCTCGCCCGCCGTCGGTCGGTCGAGGCCGCCGATGATGTTGAGCAGCGTGGTCTTGCCGCAGCCGCTGGGGCCGAGCAGCGAGGTGAACGACCGCTCGGAGACGGTCAGGGTGACGTCGCTCAGCACCGTCAGGCTGCCGAAGGACTTGCTGATGCCGGACAGGCCGACGGCGATGTCCATCCGGGCGATCTCCCCTTCAATCCTTGGCGTAAACGAGGACCGCGATCGGCAGGGTCAGCGCCAGGACGATGACCGACAGCGCGGCGACGGGGCCGAGATTGCCCATCAGGTCGAGCTGCAGCATCGTGGTGCCGACCACCGCCGTGTCGGGCCCGAACAGGAAGGATGCGGCCGCGTATTCCTTGAAGAACTGTACGAAATACAGCAGGAAGCAGCCGACCAGCGCCGGCCGCAGCAGCGGCAGGGTGACGGCCCGGATCGAGCGCAGCTCTCCCCCGCCCGCCACCCGGACCGCGCGCTCGAGATCCTGGCCGATCTGGTGGAAGGACGGCGCCAGCACGGCGAACCCGCCCGAGAAGTAGCGGATGGTGAAGGCGATCATCAGGATCGCCAGGCTGCCGCGCAGAATGCCGCCGCCGGGCAGGATCACCGCCGCGTAGAAGATGCCGATGCCGACCACCATGCCGGGGATGGCGCGCGGGATGAAGGCCGTCTGCTCGACCACCCGGCGCAGCAGCGGCGGCGACCGGTAGGCGACGACGCTGGAGGCGAAGGTCAGCACCAGGGCGCCGAAGCCGCCGACCGTGGCGATGATGACGGTGTTGATGATGCTGCGGACATAGGCGTCGTAGCCCAGCACCAGCCGGAAATTGTCCAGCGTCAGCACCTGGCTGATCGGGATCAGCGGCGACATGAAGGAGCAGAAGGAGCGCAGGATCAGGAAGGCGCCGGGGATGCCGGTGGTCAGCAGCGTGTAGGCCAGCAGCGCGCCGGAGACGGCCCAGCCGGCAGCGCCGAGCCGGATCATCCCGCGCTTCATGCTGCGGCCGCCGACCGTGGTGTAGCGCCGGACATCGCCCAGCGCGTATTTCTGCAGCCCGATGACGATCTGGATCACGGCCAGCATCACCACCGCCGTGGCGCTGACGATGCCGTAGTCGGACTGGGTCTGCAGGCCCTTCTCGTAGAGATAGGTCGCCAGCACCTTGATCCGCGCCGGCTCGCCCACCACCAGCGGCACGGCGAGCTGGTCGAACTTCAGGACGAAGTTCAGCAGGATGCAGTAGATCAGCGACGGCCGCATCAGCGGCAGGACGACGCCGAGCACCGCCCGCAGCGGCGAGGCGCCGGCCGCCCGCGCCGCATCCTCCAGCGTCGGCGGGATGTTCCGCATTGCAGCGGCGAAGAACAGGTAGCTGACCGGCGCCGCAGACACCCCGGCCAGGACGCTCATCCCGACCAGCGAGTTCAGGTTCGGCAGGCTGATCCCGAGCGACGCCTTGAGCAGGATCGCGGCATAGCCGCTGGGCCCGTACAGCATCGACCAGGAGAAGGCGAGGATCAGCGCCGAGATGAAGATCGGCGACAGGAACAGGATCTTGAGCGTGCGGCGGAACGGCAGGCCGAACCGCTCCAGCGCCAGGGCCACGACGAAGCCGGTGGTGGTCGAGATCGCGGTGCCCAGGATCGCGAACCACAGCGTGTTGAGGCAGGCCGACCGGAAGTTGGGGTCGGAGGCGAGCTCGCGGAAATTGTCCAGCGTCCAGGCCGGGTCGCTCTCATACAGCGGCCGGTCGATGAAGGCCTGGTACAGCAGCGGCAGCATCGGGGAGATCAGCAGCGCCAGCAGGAACAGCGCGATCGCCCAGCGCACCACCAGCGGCAGCCGGTTGCGCCAGATCCGCAGGAACCGGGCCGCCGTGTCGCGATCCGCGTCGAGGCCCGCGGCCTCCCCGTAAGCCTGTGCCATGACGACCGGGCCCGCCGCTCAACCCTGGACCTTGTAGGCGGCGTTCACCTTGTCGACCAGCTCCTGCGGCGGGCGCAGCAGCTTGGGCTCGAAGGTGGTGCGGATGATGTTCTTCTCGCCGATCTGCCGAGCGATCTTCTGGTAGGTATAGCCGTTCGGCCCGTCCGGCAGGCTGACATCGGCGCGGTACGGCATCAGGCCGCCGGAGGCCAGGGCCACCTGCCCGTCCCGCGACAGGATGAAGTCGATCAAGAGCCGGGTCGAATTTCGGTTCTTGACCGTCTTCGCCATCGCGATGTGGCGCATCAGCATGATCGTCCCGTCGGCCGGGAACGCCCAGCCGAGGACGCTGGCGCGGGCCGGGTCGGCGATCAGCGGAAACAGCTGGATGCCGGACAGGCGGTAGCCGATCAGGTATTCGCCGGTGGTGATCTTCTCCATGATCGGCCCCGCGGAACGATACAGATCGGAGATCGGGCCGAGGGCCGCGAACTCCGCCATCGCCCGCTCCTCGCCGACCGCGGCGACGTAATGGGCCATCATGTTCTGGCTGGCCGCGCTGGCCATCGGCTGGCCGGTGGCGATCTTGCGGTCGAACTGGCCCGGGTTGTCCTTCACCAGCTTGACGATGTCACCGACCGTCTTCGGCCACTGCGCTTCCGGCAGCAGCAGCTTGTTGTAGGCGACGACGTAGGGATCGGCCGAGACGGTGTAGATGTTCGGCGCCGGCCGCGACCAGTCCGGCAGGCGGCTATCCTCGGACGACTGGAACGGCTCGGCATTGCCCTTGTCGACAAAGTCCAGCCAGGTTGCGGCGCTGTGCGAGACCACCGCGTCGACGGTGCTCTTGCCGGTCGCCTGCTCGGCATAGTAGCGCTCGAACACCTCGTTGCTGCTGAGGTCGAGCGTCTGCACCTTGATCCAGGGATACAGAGCGTTGAACTGTTGCAGCACCGGACGCCAGTTCATCTCGCCGACATTGGAGTAGACGAGGACGCCGTTCTCGGCCTTGGACGCGTCGATCACGCCCGGATAATCGGCTGGATAGTAATCCGGCAGCGCCGCGGCGGCAGGTTTCCACTTCGCGGTCAGGAGCGGGGCGGCCAGGGCAAGCGAAATTGCCGAACGCCGACTCAGCGTCTTCATCAAGCGTCTCCCCATTGACTGTTATCGGCCGGCGGGAAGGCATCCCGCCGATTGTTCTATTCGGACGGCTGTCCGAGATTTCCAGTCACGATAGAGAACAGATTCAGGCGCGGCCAATGCCGATACGGCGTGATTTGATGCCGAAGCGGCATCGTCCTCCGGTCCACGAAATGACGTTGCCTAAGGTCAGGATGTGAATAGGCGCCGAGTATTTATGGCCATGGCCATCGGTGCCCGCGGACGGTTCGGAGCGTTACGGACAGCCTCTAGACATCGGCGATACGACCAACCGGCCCCTGCCCCAAGGTCCGCCTTGGGGACTCGTCGCGGCGACCGGCATGTCCGGTTCGGAGCGGGCTGGCCGGTCTCGGCATGGCGGCAAAGGGGACGAACCGGTCAGCAGCGGGAGGCCCCGGCAGGCGGACAGCTGATAGAAGGCCGGGGCCGTTGAGCGGCCCCGGCCAGATAGCTATTCGGCAGCGTCGGCGTATCGCTCGCCCTCGGCGGTGCCGGCGCTCTGCTCCACCGCTGGTGTGCGGAGTAATGCCGGCAGCCAACCGGTCCCGATCAGAAGCTGTTCCGCCGTCACGGCCATCTCGTGCTTCTTCATGCCTGCCATCCGCTCCGCCGCTTCCTCGGAGACGCCTTCACACACGGCGGCAACGATGTATGCCTTGGTGATCCGCTCGAAGTAGCTCCGCGCCGTGGCCGCCCAATAGGCGTTCATGTCGAGGCCCAATGCCTGCGCCAGCACATCCGCCATGGCCATCGCCTTCGGCCGCAGATCCCAAGGGATCCTGACCGCGAACACGGTCAGGGCCGCGCAATGGGCGAACAGGGCCATGCGGTTGTCATGATCGAGGCCGACGATGAAGCCCCACAGACCGGCGACATCCGCCGGCATCTGCGCCGCCCAGGCGGCGTGACGCTCCTCCAGCTTCTGTGCCGCCGCGGTGTCGGCGATGCCGTCGGCATGGCCGCCGAGGAACGCCGAGTTCGAGCGGATGTCGAGGCAGGCGCCGTCCTCCTCGCCCCGGTAGAAGGTCCGCGCGGCCAAGGCGTGGGTGACGGCGAGCAGTGCCACGCCCGGGTCTTCGCCGAGCGCGAGCCGCAGCCCCAGCGTCCGATGCGCCGTGAGGTCGCGGACCAGGCTGTCCGACAGCGGCTTGGCCTCACCCTGGCCGTCGTCATCCTCATCTGGAACCTCATCCGCCTCGCTCGCGGCGGCATCGTCATTGTCCGTGGCAGGGTCCGCGCCCTCCGCCACAGGCGGCTCGTCCTCCTGGCGGATGAAGCCGCGCTCGACCCGGGGCGTGCTATCGGGGCCGAGCACCACGAAGGCGCCGCCCCGCGCGATCACGTCCGGGTCATAGGCATGCCGCTGTGCCGATAGCCGCTCGATCTCAGCATTCAGCGCATCCAAGCGGGCGGCGACCTCCTCCGGCAGATCATCAATCCCATCGTATTGCCGGGCCAACTCGTCCCATTCCGCCGAAAGCGCATCGAGCCTCGCCTGGTCCTCGGACGGAAGCTCCACCGGCTGCGGATAGGCCCGGCTCAGGCCATGGGCGTAGGGATAGTCGATGTAGACCTCGACCCATTTCCAACCCTCGGTCCGGACGTCCTCCGCCACCCGCTCCAGCTTCTCCAGCACCAGACGGTCGAGCAGGCGGGCGTCCTCGAACCAGCCGCCGCCATCCTCGCTGAACAGGTCGCGGACAATGATCCCGCCGGCCGCCTCGTAGGCGGCGGCGCCGACGAACATGGCCCGGCGATCGCGGGCCGAGATGTGGCCCTCGGTCAGCATCCGCCGGATGTAGGCGGGCTCCCGGTTCTAGGACAGGCGGGCGAAGGCGTCCTCCTGGCGGTCGTGGTCCTCGGTGACGGCGAAGGCCATCAACTGCTCCAGCGCCAGCCCGCCCTCGCGATAGACCTGCATCAGCTTCGGGCTGACCGCGCCGAGCCGCAGCCGCTGCCGCACCACCTGCGGCGTCACGCCGAAGCGGGCGGCGATCTCCTCCGCACCCAAACCGCGCTCGTCCACGAGCCGCTTGAAAGCCTCGAACTGGTCGGCTGGATGCAGGCTCTCGCGCACCACGTTCTCGGCCAGGGACAGTTCCTCGCGCTCCCCTTCGACGATGACGCAGGGGACGGGCGCGGATTTCGGGGCCTGCTTGCGCTTGACCAGCAGCTTGAGCGCGGCGAGGCGCCGGCCGCCGCCGATCACCTCGTACTTGCCGGTCTCAGCTCCTTCCCCGTCCAGCACCGGCCGGACCGACAGGCTCTGCAGCAAGCCGTGCGCGGCGATGCTCGCCGCCAGTTCCTCAATCCCGGCCTCCCGCCCGGTTCGGCGGACGTTGTGCGCCGAGGGAACCAGCTTCGACAGCGGGATATCGCGAATGATCGTCGTCATGGTCGCTCTCCTTTGACAAGACCACCGCGCCTTTCCCCGACACAGCGGGGTGGGCGGCGGAGAGCGGCCGGCAGGCCCGCCGAGGGAGGCGGTCCGCACCCGGTCGGAGCGGTTGTGGCGGTGCGCGAGATGAACGTTTGGGCCGGAACGGAGTGGAGGACGCGCGCAGCGCGTTGCGGACCGGCGCGGCGGGCCTACAGGCAAGCGACGCCCACCCCGCGCCGTCGGGGAAGGATCCGAGCGGGACGGTGTGCGCAGCGACCACAGTGGGGACTGTGCAGTCCCGCTCGCCGCATGCCCTGAGATCCGGAACTGCAGACATGAAAGAGGCGCCCTGCCCGGGGCAGGGCGCGGATAGGCGCGTCAGGCCCGGATGACGCCGAGACGCTGCGCCTCCTCGGCGTATCCGCTCAGTGGCCGATCGGGCCGGAAGAACAAGTCGCGTTCGACCGGCAGGCCAAGTCGGCCGCGGACCGCGGCGATCTCCGAGAGCCGGACCGAGCCGAGCTCGGGAAAGCCGAGGCCGAGGTCACAAAGGCCAAAGGCGAGATCCGGGTCGGCCGGATCGAGCTCGGTCAAGAGCCAGGTGGCGCCGGCGTCCGGGGTGAAGAGCTTGACGACGGGATACGGGTCGATCGTCTCGCCGGCCGCGATGCGGGCGCCGTTGGCGAGGAGCTCGGCGCGCTGCGCGTCGGTGATGAGGGGATGGGACATGGTTGCCTCCGTTGCGATCGCCCTCCGATCGAGGGCGAGGAGGCGAAGGGCCGGCGCCAAAGGCCGCGGCGTCAGGCCAACACGGTCCGGTGCGGGCCGGGCTTGACGCCGCGGCAGCGCCGGCCAGCGTCGGAAGCCCGCGACGGGGCGATCACCAAGGCAAGGAGGCCGACCGCGATCCGACCAGCCAACCTTGAAGTGCACGGTGACTCACCGTACATTCAGGAGCGAGAGGATCGACCGCCATGCCCATCACCGCAGACCACCCCGCCTCCCCGCCCGAGCGCAAGAAAGAGCGGCTTGAGCTGCGCGTCGCCCCATCGGCCAAGGCGCTGATCCAGCGCGCGATGGCGGTGAGCGGCTTGACCGCCGGCGATCTCGCCTATGAAGGCGCTCGCCGCGTGCTCGAGGAGCATGACCGCATGGTGCTGACCGCAGCCGACCGGGACGCCTTTCTCGATGCCGTCCTCAATCCGCCGGAACCGGCCGACAGGCTGGTCGCCGCCCTGAGGCGCCATCGCGACCTGATGGGCTGAGCGTTGGCCCTGGTCATCGAGCCGCTCGGCAGCCGGCACGACCGAAGTCCCTTCTCCTGCGGCCAGCCGGCTCTCGACGACTGGTTCCGGCGCCGGGCCGGCCAGGACGAGAAGCGCAACGTGGCACGCGTCTTCGTCGCCGTCGACGACGAAATCGGCATCGTCGGCTTCTACAGCCTCAGCTCCTTTACCCTGGCGCTGCCGGACCTGCCGGAGGAGATCGCCCGCAAGCTGCCGCGCTACGACGCGATTCCGGCGGCGCTCATCGGGCGCTTGGCCCGGGACGAGCGCGTCCGCGGCCGCGGCATCGGGGAATTGCTGCTGGCCGATGCCATCCGTCGAATCCTCGGGGCGGGGCGGACGCTCGCCGTGTTTGCGATCGTCGTCGACGCCAAGGACGAGAGAGCGGTGTCGTTCTATGAGAGCTTCGGGTTCCGGCCCTTTCCGTCGCGGCCGGATCGGCTGTTCCTGCCCGCCGCGACCGCGGCGGCCGCCGTCGAGAAGCTATAGCCCATCCCCGAACGACACCTGCTCGGAGCCGCCGAAGCCTGCTGGTCTTTCTGCTACGCAATCACGTCCGAACTCGCGCCGAACTCGCCGGCTTCCGCCGACGGCTTGCCCTCGCACGACCTAAGCCTATGATCTAGAACGATATTATCCTTTCCTGCCTTCTCGGCGACGGGCACGATCAACCCATGCCGAGGAGCCTGCGAGAAGACGAGAACGCCGCCCCGACGCGAGGCCGGCGGAGGCGAGCCGAAGCGCCGCGTCTGGCGGTGGACACGACCGGCGCGTCGACATCGCGCTCTTCGCCGGCGTGCGACCCTCGCTTGGTCGAACTGGTCCGCTTGCTGGCCCGACAAGCTGCTCGGGATTTCGTGAGGGCAGAGTCGGTCTCCCCAGCCCATCTCCGCCCCCGTGATTGACCGCATCTACGATGCTCGTCATCCGAGGTCGTGCGGGAGACCCGCGAACCGCCGGAGATCGGCGAGCACGGACCGCAGAGGGGGCCACGGGAACTCCTCGTCGTCGGAGCGCGACTGGCCGATGGAGAGCACCATGGAGAGCTTGGCGGCGATGCCGGCCAGGCTACGGGCTGGCGTCTGCCACACACTCCCCATCAAGGCCTCCCAGCGATCCCAGGCGAGATTGATGCGCGCCTCCACCGGGCCGAGGCCGATCGCAGCCGCGGCCGTTTCCCAGCGGCGCCGGTGCGCCGCGAACTCGCGGTGCAGCCTCTCGCGCAGGGCTTCCGTCCCAGCCTCGTCTTCCAGCAGTTCGTCGATCTCGGCTGGTTCGCAGGCCGAGACCGGCTCGGCCCGCCCCGGCACCGGCACGAGCACGCGCGGCATGCCGACGGTGCGGAGCAGGACGCCCTCCTTGCGCTGCCAGTCATCCTGCCAAGCATCCAGTTCGGCATCGAGAGCGCGCCATTCCTGCCAGAGGTCGAGAACGGGGTCGGAGCTGCCGCGGTGGAGACCGGCGTCAGCCGCGCCGATCGGCAGGATTGTGGCTCCGCCGAGCAGGGCGCGGCGGCTTAGCGCAGGCAAAGTCGTGCTATCGTCGGAATCAGCCATGATCCGGCTCCCTGTAGCTGGACTGTGGTCAGGTCGGACGGGGTGTGCCACCACCTCGTCCGACCGCGTTGGCGGTCAACGATGCTAAGGCCTCTGCGATCTTAGTCAATCACAATGTCTAACATCAATCAAAAAGACATGTTATGGTTCCTGACGACGAGATATCTGTTGAGCAATGCCGGGGCGCTCGCGCCATGCTTGGATGGAGCCAGACCAAACTTGCTGAGGAAGCCCGTGTTGCTCGGCAGACGGTTGTCGATTTCGAGCGGGGCGCACGCACCCCGTTTCCCAACAATAAGGCCGCGATCCGGGCAGCCCTGGAAGCGGCGGGGATCGAATTCATTCCCGAGAACGGGGGCGGCCCTGGGGTGAGGCTGAAGCAGCCCCGGCGCGGCAAGTAGAGATACAGCGTTGGGTTCAGGCATTGGCGGCAGCGCCGCAGGCTTATCAACGAGGAATAGGTGAAGGCGAAGGAGGATTCGGAATGACCCGTGTCGCGCTCTATGCCCGCTACTCCTCGGACAACCAGCGCGACGCCTCGATCGAGGATCAGCTGCGGCTGTGCCGGGCCCATGCCGAGCGGCAGGGCTGGATTATCGCGGATAGCTATTCCGACCGGGCGGTCTCGGGGGCGTCGCTGCTGCGGCCCGGCGTACAGGAGCTGATCGCCGACGGGCTGAAGCGCCGCTTCGACCTGATCCTGACGGAGTCGCTCGACCGGCTCTCCCGTGACCAGGAGGATATCGCCGGCCTCTACAAGCGGATGCGGTTCGCCGGGGTCCGCATCGTCACCCTGACAGAGGGCGACATCAGCGAGCTGCACATCGGCCTCAAGGGCACGATGGGCGCGCTCTACCTCAAGGATCTGGCGGACAAGACCCGCCGCGGCCTGCGCGGCCGGGTCGAGGAGGGCAAAGCCGGCGGCGGGCTCTGCTACGGCTACGACGTGGTCCGGCAGCTCGCGCCGGACGGCGCCCCGATGCGCGGCGACCGGGCGGTCAACGGGGCCGAGGCCAACGTCGTGCGAAGGATCTTCCGCGACTATGCCGCCGGCAAGTCGTCCCGCACCATCGCCTGGGAGCTGAACCGGGACAAGGTGCCCGGCCCGTTCGGCCGCGAGTGGGGGCCGAGCACGATCCACGGCAACTCGAAGCGCGGCACCGGGATCCTGAACAACGAGCTCTACATCGGCAGGCTGGTGTGGAACCGGCTGCGCTACGTCAAGGATCCCTCGACCGGCAAGCGCGTCTCGCGCCTCAATCCGGAGTCCGAGTGGGTGGCCCAGGAGGTGCCGGAGCTGCGCATCGTCGACCAGGATCTGTGGGAGGCAGCGAAGCGGCGCCAGCGAGCCATGGCCATCGGTCCGGCCGGGGAGACGGACGACAATCCGATGCTCGACCGCCGGCGGCCGTCGCACCTGTTCGCCGGCCTCGTGAAGTGCGGCTGCTGCGGCGGCGGGTACGCCAAGATCTCGAAGGACCTGCTCGGCTGCGCCACGGCCCGGAACAAGGGCACCTGCGACAACCGCCTCAACATGCGGCGCAATGCGCTGGAGGAGTCAGTGCTCAACGGCCTGCGCACGCACCTGATGGAGCCGGAGCTGTTCCGCGAGTTCTGCGAGGAGTTCACCCGCGAGGTGAACCGGCTCCGGATGGAACGCCGAGCCGATCTGGATGCCTGGCGGAACAAGCTCGCGCGAATCGAGAAGCAGATCCGCGGCATCATCCAGGCCATCGAGGATGGCATGTACCAGCCGTCAATGAAGGTCCGGATGTCAGAGCTGGAGCAGGAGAAGGCCGAGCTCGAGGCACGTCTCTCCGGAGCAGAGGAGCCGCCGCCCCTGCTGCATCCGAACCTGGCGGAGGTGTTCCGGCAACAGATCGCGGCGCTGCATGAGAAGCTGCAGGCAGAGGAGACCAAGACCGAGGCGGCGGCGATCGTGCGCGGGCTGGTCGATCGGATCACGCTGGTGCCGGAGGGCGGCAGTCTGTCGATCGTGCTGCGGGGCGACCTGGCGGCGATGCTGGCGTTTGCGTGGAACAGCAAAGAGCCGTCCCTGGTGGGGGACGGCTTGGTGCAAGGATCGT